>JAZQJX010000087.1:0-2352 GCA_045541875.1 Clostridia bacterium
TTGATATTGATGATGCTGCCGATGTTCTATGTTCACTAACCAAAAACATAAATAAGTCTGATATTTTTCATGAAATGAAAAATCAGATTCTGAAAAACAAAAAAATTCATGTTGAGAGTTATTTATTATTTAACATAAGAAAAATTATGTTAACCATATATGACCATGTTGATAAAATATGTGAAAAGAAAAGTTTTGAAAAAGAGAGGGAACGATTTCTTGAACTTATAAGAATTTATTCGAGATTATCAACAGATATATCTGAACGTGCAAATGTTGAATTTTCGTCGGAATCAGAATGTTTTCTGACATTTGATAATGATAAGCCAATTCGCGTTTACAGCGATGAAATAATCAGTCAGTTAATTACAAGACCGCCTCTTAACATAACTATAAAAGGGGAAAATTATTCGCCTGAGTTATCACAGATTATTAAGGAAATTTTTATGAATAATACTAAGGAATAGTGGTGAAAGTATGAATTTGTTGCTTGTTGGTGTTAATGCCAAATATATTCACACAAATCTTGCTATAAGATATTTGTATCAGAAAACAAAAGATATTTGTAATGTTGATATATCAGAATATAGCATAAATGACAATGTTATTTCTGTTGAAAGAAGCATTGCACTTAAAAGTCCTGATGTTGTGGCTTTTTCGTGCTATATATGGAATATTGATTTTATATTGCAGATTTGCTCAGATTTAAAGAAAATGAAACCGGATACTATAATTATTCTTGGCGGACCTGAGGTTAGTTATGACTCAGGAGAGGTGCTGATTTTGCACCCTTACATTGATTATATTGTGAAAGGTGAGGGGGAGAAAACCTTCCCTGAACTTATAAGATATTTGATGAATCTCTCAAAATTGCCCGAAAAAGGTGTTGCATATAGGGCGGAGGGGGAAGTTTTTGACACGGATATTTCAGATCCTGTTTCGTTTTCTGATATCCCTTTTCCTTATGATTTTGAAAGAGAAGGTTTAAGCCAAAAAATACTCTATTATGAATCTTCCAGAGGATGCCCGTATTCTTGTAAATATTGTCTTTCAGGCGAAAAAGGTAATGTGCGCTTTAAAGATGTGGAAGATGTAAAAAAAGACCTTACGTTTTTTGATTCAAATAATATTTCCTTAGTCAAGTTTGTTGACAGAACTTTTAATGCTGACAGGAAAAGAGCAACAGAAATCTGGAAACACATTTCAACGCTAAAGGGAAACACTCGTTTTCATATGGAAATAACCGGTGAACTTTTAAACGATGAAACAATTGATGTATTAAAAAAAGTGCCTGCGGAAAAGTTGCAGTTTGAAATAGGAGTACAGTCCACAAATGAAAAAACCCTTGGCGCAATTGACAGAATATGTAATAAAGATAAGTTGTTTGCCTCTATCAGAAAATTACTTGATGAGACAGATATACATATACATCTTGATCTGATTGCAGGGTTGCCGTATGAAGACATAAAAAGTTTTGAAAAATCCTTCAACGATGTTTTAGGTCTGAAACCCCATGTTCTGCAACTCGGTTTTTTAAAAGTATTAAAGGGTTCTGCAATAAGAAATGAGACAGAAAAATATGATATAAAATACAGGGACAAGTCACCTTATGAAATTATTTCTTCAAAGCATATGAGTTATGATGAAATACTGTTTCTTAAAGATATGGACATTGTTTTTGATAAGTACTATAACAGCGGTTCATTTAAAAATTCACTTAACTATTTACTTGACAGGAGTATCAGTTCATTTTCCGTTTTTTCCGATATAGTTATGTTTTTCAGAAAGAATAATCTTATAAACACATCTCTTTCAAAAGATAAGTTATATGCTGTTTTATATGATTGTTTTAAACACGATGGAGCAGAGTTTGAAAAAGCACTCAGAAAAGATTACATTTTATCTATGCATCCCGGGAAACTGCCAAAGTGGTGTGATACGGATGAGAGTTTTAAACTATCCGATGAAGTATATGACTTCTTGAAAAATGAGGAATTGAAACTTAGAATTATGCCACATTATTACAATGTTCCTGCAAAATCCATAATTAAACATTTTCGTTTTGAAAAATTTGATTCTGAAGTTCTTGCGTTTGATTATAACACGAATAAAATATATGATGTTACTGAATATTTCCGAAAACAAGAAAAGCGGCTTCGCCGCACCGCCTGCGGCGGAAGCGCGGAGCAAATTCGCTTTTCTTAAGCCATGTGCATTTTTGAAAAGCAAATTTGCTTTTCAAAAAAAATTTGCACGGCAATATAATTATTTTTTACTGTATAGGAACGAAGTTTCCTATACAGTAAAAAAGCAGGCTGAGCCTGCACCCAAGTCGCGAGCGTAATTTGATAT
>JAZQJX010000088.1:0-22995 GCA_045541875.1 Clostridia bacterium
CAATAAAAGGGATTCGAACACCGAGGGGGTTTTTGCGTTAAACAAAACAGTCCGGGTGACTGTTTTGTAGCAAAAAGGTGCGCAGTCGGGTACCGAAATGCATCGCATTTTGGTCGACAAGCAATTAAGACGCGTAGCGGATGTTTCCCTTCCTCTCCTTCAAAAAGAAACGACAATTTTCCATAAGAAAGTTGTCGTTTCTTTTTGTACTATTATCTTTTCACTTTTCTCTCTTCGTTCTTCTCTAGAAATTGTCGTTTCCAGATAATAGATAAGAGAAAAGGTAGTTTTGCTATGCAAAACATTGAATTATATTTGGATTTATGATATACTGTATGCGAGGTGAAAATATATGGAAAGCCCGCTATTAAACAAATCATTAGAATTTGCAACACAAATTGTTTTGTTTTATGAGGAGTATACTAAATCTAAAAGAGATACTACTATTGCAAAACAATTACTTCGAAGTGCAACAAGCGTCGGTGCAAATATAAACAAAGCAATTTATGGTAATAGTAAGCCCGATTTTATTGCAAAACTACATATTTCCCTTAAAGAAGTTAGCGAAAGCGTATATTGGCTTACTCTTTTAAAGAATACAAAATTGTTTGAATATGACTATGACAACCAAATTAACCTTGCTGAAGAAATAAAACGTATGCTTATTTCGTCAATAAACACTGCAAAGAAAAATAGCAATTAAAGGGCATCCGCAGGATGCCTTTTTTTATACAAATAATAAATACTTTGACTTTTTTCGTTTCTGAATCGTCTAATTAGTGTAAAAGCTTTTACAAAGGTGAAAGGAGGAGTTAATTTGTACGAACTGTTCGAGCATAAATATAAAGAATGTGAAAAGTCTTTGTTCTTAGTTGCTTTTGGTTATATACACAATACCGAAGATGCAAAGGATTGTGTGCAGGAAGCAGTCTTGTCAGCACTCAAATCTTTTAATTCATTAAACAATAAAGATTTTTTTAAAACTTGGCTTACAAGGATAGTAATTAACAAGAGCAAGGACTATCTGAAGAAACAAAGATTCACTGAAGAGTTAACAGACAACTTAAATGTATTTTACGATATGCCGACCGATGAAATAGGCATAATTGATTGTATATGTAAACTTAACCCCAAGTCATCAATCTACATAACACTTCGGTTTTATAATGATATGACTTATGATGAGGTTGCTCGCACTTTGAAATTGCCCGTTTCAACCGTAAAATACAAAACAAAAAAGGCACTTAACGAACTCAAAACTCTTTTGGAAGGAGATGCGAAATGAGAATATCTGAATTGGAAAACAAATTAATAAAACACGCCCAAATAACAAAAAGTGTCATGAAGGCTCCTTTCGACCTGAATGAAGAAATCAAGAATATGGAGGTACACACGATGAGTAAACCTAAAGTAACTATGAAGAGAACTTTTGCACTCGTTGCAGTATTGGCAGTTTGCATTATAACTGTTACAATGACACCGTTAGCAAATTCAATTAAAGGCTTTTTCAGTGACATCGTTCGTTTTGATGGAGCTATAACCGGAACTAAATATGAAAACGCAACCAACGATATTAAAGTTGATGTTTTGGAATTAACATCTGAAAACGAAAATGTTATTATTCCATTAGACTTAACCTTTGAAAATCCAACAGAAGCACCTTTCCCATATATTCAGGAAGTTTCAGTTTCAGAATATAAAATAGTTGATAGCAATAATAAAGAAGTCATTAAAATCAAACTTCCTGTAGAAGACGGAGATAAAGGAACTGTTAATGGCGGCAAAGTATTAGTTAATCTTTCGCTGAAGGAGGATACATTAAAATCCGGCGAAGAATACACAATCGTAATAAAAAAAATGTATGGCCTATCAAAAGCAGATGCACCACTGCACATAACAGGAAGATGGGAGTGTAAATTTGTCAAATAAATAGCGGCATCTAAACCGTTCTGCTCTCCCAAAACAAAGAGAGATGTCCGAAAGGATGTCTCTTTTTGTTTTGTATGAAACTTGTCAAGTTTCCGCTACGCTGATGAATAATTAATAATTTAGGAAGTTTTTCTACGCAAAACAATTATTTTAAAATTAATTTTGACTTTTGAGTTTTCAAGTGACATCAAAACCATTCGGCTCTTCCAGAAAAAAGAGATGATTTTTACTGTCGGTAAAATCATCTCTTTTTGCATATATTTTTATTTTTTCACAACTTTACTGCTTTGAAGAATGTAGGCGGCTTTTGAAAGAAGTTTGTCAGAAAGAATATGTCTCATAAAGACTGCAACTTTCATGAGAAACCCGGGAATGATAACTTCTTTTCCGGCAAGCATCTTTTTTATGGCATACTCTGCCACGTCCATGCTTTCAAGTACAATGAGGCTTTTGCCCTTTTCATTGCCTGAACCAAAAGACACCTTTGCCACATCACCAAACTCTGTGTTGACAGGTCCGGGGCATAGGACAGATATTTTCGCTTTGCTTTTTGCCTGCCTGAGTTCTTCTTGAATTGACTGAGAAAACCTCAGGACATATGATTTTGTTCCATAATAGGAAGCAAACAAGGGACCGGGGAAAAATGATGCAAGTGATGCAACATTTAAAATTCTACCTGAGTTTTTCTTTTTGAATTCTTTTGCAAAAAGTTTGGTCAGGATATGTACGGATTTGATATTGGTGTCTATCATTTTAAGTTCTGATTCAAGGTCTGTTTCATCAAAATTCCCAAAAACACCAAAACCTGCATTGTTAATGAAAATATCAACCTCTCCTGCCCTCTTTGAAAGTTCAAGGCAGTTTTCCTTGTCTGTTATGTCCATGCAGACAATTTCAACATTTGTTTCAAGTTCTTTTTGGAGTTCAATGAGTCTTTCTTCTCTCCTTGCAACGGCTATGATATCATAGCCTTTTTTTGAAAGTACCCTTGCCATATCTCTTCCAAGTCCCGAACTTGCACCTGTAACAATCGCTTTCATAGATTCTCTCCTTATTCAACAAAGGTGAATGTGAGTTTTTTCACTTTTTCTTCGCCTGATTTAAGAAAATCAAGAAGTCCTTTTTCTCTCATATCTGCTCTGCCGTCGGGGTATGCATTGCCGGGTTCAAGTCCCATAACATATTCTCTCTCTCCCATCATTTTCCACTGGGTAAAGAACGGGAGTTCATTTGCATCATATGAAAGTTTAACACCTTTTTTGATGGAATTGTTATATATGGAAACCTCAGTGTTTCCCGAAAGTTTGTGATAGTAACACTTTTCTTTATATCCGTTTTGGGGAGATTCCACTTTGAGACATTCTTCAATGCCTTCTTTTGCGTGGTCGTTTCTTGGAAGAACCTGTGTTGATGGAATTTTAATTTCGGCATCCTCAGACAAAAGCGGGTATCCCATATTGCAATGATAGAGAATTTCAAATGGTGCGGTGCGTGAACCGATGTTTTTAACTTTATCAATCATTCTGATTTCATTTTTACCTATGGGGCATATGTATTCTCTTTCAAGAACAAGTTGATGAGAAAATGGAGATGCATCTCTCACAAGAACTTTTATATGAATTTCGTCATTTTCTATCCAATGAGATGCATTTTCGCAAGGTGTGTTTGAAATTGTTCCGTGAAGGGGAAGTTCTTCACCATCATCTGTGCAAGGATTTCCAACGGCTGTGAGTCCGCAAGTTGTTACAAAACCTGCAGTGAATGATTTTAAGAATCCTGCACCAACGTGGTCATAGTATGTGGGTGCAACATAGCCTGTGGGTGAAAAATATCCCATATTAACGCCTTTGAATGAAATGCGTGAAATGTCTGCGCATCTGTCAAGAGAAACAGAAAATTCAAGTCCTGCTCCGTTTCTGACATTATAAAGACGCATTCCGTCTCCTTTTCCACCTACAAGTCTTACTTCTTCAACTCCGTAAAGTTGGCTTTCGTTTCCTATGTACATATTCATAATTATCTCTCCTTTTATAATTCAACAGACGTGTTATCTTTTGCAATAAAAACATTTTCTCCGAAAATATTTTTCATTTTTTTCTCCGATTCTATGGGATGGTTCAGAATTTCTCTTGAATTATGTGAAAAACAAAGAGTTTTTACATTTTTCTCTTTTGCATAGGCACATACATCTTCAAATCCGTTATGCCCTGTTTCGCATATGAGCATATCACAACCTGAGCCAATTGCACCGTCAAGTTCACAAAGAGATGCAAGGTCTCCCGAATATACTATCCTCTTTCCTTCTGCTTCAATGCGGAAAGAATAGGACTTTGCAGGATTTCCCATATGAGAGTTTGGAAATGCTGCTGTGCACATATTGAAATCTTTATATATTTCACCTTCGCCGTATTCCTTTCCTGAAATTGCAAAGGGAATATCAAATCCGCCCTCAGTATTTTTTAATATGGTCATAAAAGCGTCATAAGTTTCAATATTTGGTATATATACTTCCTTGGGGCAAACAAAACCGTTATGACCGGGCTTTGAATGAATTCTTCTCATATTCCACAAAAGATTTCCAAGACCTCCCACATGGTCCATATGGGTGTGGGAAATGAAAACGGCTTTTGTTTTTAAAAGGTCTATTCCCTTGAGGTGTGCCCTTCTTGAGCATCCTTCACCGCAATCATAAAAATATATATTCTTATTTATTTCAAGACAGAGACTCTGATGGTACACTCCATAGAGTGGCTCTGTTCCGGCACCTGTACCGAGAAAATGTATTTCCATTGTTTTCACCTCTTTTTGCATTATATCATTTTCTCTTATCAATGTCAAAGGCTTTTATGACACAAAAAATGTTTCTGTCAATGCAGCGGACAGTGAAAATATTATCAGAGTGATAACCACTATTGACTGAAGACGGTTTTTGTTTTTCCAAAGGTAAAGGGAATATGAAAAACTGTATATACATACGATAGCCGTCAGAATTATAAACACTGCTTTCATATATAACCTCACTCATATCTGATATTTGTGTGATCCATATTTTCGATGTATCCAAAATATGATTTATAGTCCGGAAAGAACTTTTTTGTGTAATAAAACACATTCATAAAATCAAACCCCAATGCAGTATATTTATTTGCCATGTCAGCCATTTCTTGTTTGTATTTTTTCGATGATGGGATTTTCACTTTTATTATTTCTGTATCAGGATATATTTTTATTGCTTTTGATGTTTTTCCGTATTTTTTCAGATGGTCGCTATATAACTCATAATCTTTATCCGTTGCCCGCATCACTCCCCATTTTGTATTGTAAAATATGAAGGCATTTGTCCTTATGGCGTCACTGTCTGAAATCTCAATCACAGGCATTGATGCGGTATAGATGGGGTTTTCTATGGAAAATGCAAGTTCGGACAAAGTGCAAAGAAGTTTTTTTCTTTCGTTTCTCCACACAGATTCCATAAATTCTTCAAAACTTGAATTATAGGTTTTATTTATACAATCGGCAACGTCTTGAGGCGATTCATTCAAAGCAAAACATTTTACTGTGGGACTTATTCTTATGTGTTTTCTTATGGCAGGCAAATCCTTTGAAAATTGCTCTGATAGATATCCGTCATCAAGGAAAATGGAATTCAGATGTGTCATATCATATTTGCCGAATGATTCTTCAAATTCATTCAGTGCAGTCTCAAAATCTGACGAAACCACAGTTTTCATTATGGCACCCTCTTCGGGTGGAGAATTTTCTTCTCCGCTCTTTGGTTTGGAAACATAAAAAGAATATCTTGTACCGCTATGGCTTTTAACAGCAAAAAAAGACGTTATTATTTTTGATGAACTTACATTTTTTGACTGACTGCATCCTGAGAAAAAATAAAAGGAACATAAAACACATAAAACAATGACTGCTTTCTTTTTCATAAATCCACCGCCTTTTTTTCTGATTTTTTCCGTATATAAAGTATCAGAGGTACGAAAAAGGAAAGAACGGCAAGAAAAATTCCTGAAAAGATGTATTCCCTCGCAGACCAGCCAAATCCGGAAAGCGAACCAAAAAGGACACCGACAAGCAAAACAAGGGGGCGGGTGTCTGTGAATCCAAACAGATTTTTTAAAATTTTTGTGCAAACAATGATACTATAGGACACTGAAACAAGAGCAAACAAAGTGAAAAGAGAAATGAGAAAAATTTCAAAGCGATGAAAAACATCACCGGAACTTCCTGAGGAAAAAATGGCTTCAAGACTGTGTGAATATAGTTTTCCCACGGGATAAGGAACGGTGAGGGTGTATATTAAGAGAGTCAGTATCATTATAACATTTGAAATTATCACAGTCTTTTTTATGCACTTGTATGTCTCTTCCCTGCTTTTTAAGGAATTACACATAAAAAGCATTGGGGCAACTGATGAAAAGGTGCAGATGCCAATGTA
Organism: Clostridia bacterium; assembly: GCA_045541875.1. Classification (GTDB taxonomy): domain Bacteria; phylum Bacillota; class Clostridia; order UMGS1810; family UMGS1810; genus RGIG1828. Next base: position 6,377 of record JAZQJX010000088.1, read on the forward strand.
ATTTGTAAATGTTTCTTTTACGGATACTCCACAGAGAGGATAGAAGTTATCTGTGTTCCATCCCCTGAAACTTGCATATATGAGTGTGCCCATGAGAATGTAGCCGACAAACAGAATTACATATGAATGGCGTGTCAGGGCTTCTATGCCAAGAAGCGCAAGAAATGTGGCAGAGAGAGAAACCACAATCCTTATGGTGCTTAATGAAAGAACATTTAATGTCAGATCTGAAATCTGCGTTGTGCAAATGCTAAGACTGCATACGCAGGATATGGAAAACAAAGTTAAAAATGTTATGCCGATAATGAACGAAACCGGTGCAGAAAAACTATCTTTCAAAGCATCTGTAACCTTCACATTTCCCCAAAGTTTAAAATAGTTCTTTATGGGTTTTAACATTAAAAGCACAATTATAAAACACAAAAGAGAATTAACAATTGCTCCTCCTGCCATAAGATTTGCTCCAACACCTGCAAGCACGGTCATTATGGGAACTATGGAATATATAAGAGAAAGGCATATCATTTCTCTTTCTCCTGCCTTAGATTTCATATATCATTTTCCTTTCATCTGTCATAGTGTTATGAATTCTATGGTTGTTCATTTGTTACAGGCTTCAAATAGTCCTGTGGTTTGGGGGTAATCTGAGTGTGAAATATGGTAAATATTGAAAATGCATTTCTCGTTTTCGGTGAAAAGGGTACGCACAGAGGCACTCCAAAAGATTTTGACCCCAAAAATGCGCACAGTTGAACGGAAAAAAGGCAAAGTATCCCCACAATTCCAAGGAATGCTCCTGCAAAAATATAGGCAAAACGGCTTATTCTGAAAGCAAAGGATGTTGAATATGACGGAATGGCAAAAGATGCAATACCGCATATGGAAACTATGATTATGACTATGGGACTGACAATTCCTGCAGAAACTGCCGACTGACCGAGAATCAACCCTCCGACTATTCCGAGAGACGAACCTATTGCTCCGGGAATTCTTACTCCGGCTTCTTTTATGAGTTCAAAGGCAAGTTCCATAATAAGAACCTCGGTGAGAGGTGCAAAAGGGACATTTGCATCTGCACCTGCAAGGGCAATGAGCATATCGGTCAGAATTGCTCCTGTATGAAATTCTGTCAGTGCAAGATATACGGCAGGAGTCAAAAGAGAAAGCATTACCGCAATTATGCGGATGAATTTAATGAATATGCCATAGGGAACTCTTAAGTATGCATCTTCGGGAGATGAAAGAAGATCAGTTATATTGGCAGGAAGAATTATTGCCTGGGAACTTCCGTTAAGGCAAAGAGCAACCCTTCCCTCAGCAAGTGATCTTGCAACTTTATCCGGTCTTTCGGTTGTTATGATGTGAGGCATGGGAGAAAGTTTATTTTTTTCAAGGTGTTTTTCAATGTCAAAAACCGAAAGAATGTAGTCTGAATCTATTTTTTCAATTCTTTTTTTCACTTCTTCAAGAAGTGACGGATTGACGGTTCCGTCAATGTATGCCAAAGATGCGGGAGTCTGACTTATTTTCCCGAAAAAGAAAGTTTCCATAACAAGATCTGCAGTGTTCAGATTTTTTCTTATGAGTGCAGTATTACATCTGAGAATTTCATTGAACCCTTCGTGGGGACCTTGAACAACTTCTTCATTGACGGGAGAATCCACCCCACGATGTTCCCAGGTTTTCACGTCAAAGGAAGCACCGCTTTTGCATCCATCAAGAAAAAGACTTGCATTGCCGATGTTTACAGACTGAACAAGAGATTTCATCGAAGTCTCTTCTGTCGCCTGCACCTGCGGAATGAGATTTTGAGTGTAAAAACTCATGTCGGCATACTCCGGCAATGAATCAAGGTTGTTTTGCATGAGAGGTTCTAAAATAAAGTCATTTATGAGAGTCTTGTTTGCCAGACCATCTGCAAAAACTATAATCCCCCTGACACGTTTCTGCCCTATAACACAATTGAACTTTCTGAGTATTATGTCTCCGTTTTTGTCAAGGTGAAACATTTGTCTTAGCATATTTTCGTTAATGTCTATATTACAAGACACTTTCTTATCTTCACAAGCATCTTTTTTTGATTCATAATCCTTACCTGAAAATGTAAGTTCAAAACTATCCTTTGAATCACCGGGAGAATACATAAAAAGTTTTTTCAACGCTATCACCTTTTTATATTATTGGCACCTTTTCCCTTTTTATACAGGAATAATATTTTCCGGCAAAGGGAATTATAGTAAAAAGGAGATGGTAAAATGCTTCCAAGACACAATATTGAAAACTACAGACGTGCAATAAGGGAAAATGTCGGAAAAGAAATAAGCCTTTATGTTAAAAGAGGACGAAAAACAATCGTAATAAACAACTGCGTAATAGAAAATGCATACGAGGGTATTTTTGTTGTAAAAATTATTGGCGAAAACCTTTTGAGACAGTCGAGAATATCCGTTTGCTATGCAGATTTACTTACAGGAAATGCAAAAGTTGTGGTGATGAAAAAAGAAAAACTTGCATAACTTTTATATTTTTTAAAAAATTTTCAAAAATATAACAAAAACATCTTGAAATTATTCTCGTAGTATTGTATAATATAACCATCATATCATATATTACGAGGAGGAAATCACAATGGTTAAATTAATTATAGGAAAAAAAGGCTCCGGAAAAACCAAGGCATTAATAAATGACGTTCACGATGCTGTGAATGTTGAAAACGGAAATATAATTTTTATCTGCAACGGCGACAGACACGTTCTTGATCTGAATCACTCTGTAAGATTGATAGATGTTGCGGACTTTGATACAAGCGACTACAGAATCTTCAAAAGTTTTATCAACGGTGTTCTCTCCCAGAATTATGATATAACTTCCGTATTTATTGACAGCCTTTTAAAAATTGTTCCCGACGACAATGACAATATGGTTAAATTCTTTGATGACCTTGATGCAATTTCAAATGACAGAGGAATCACATTCACAATTTGCATCAGTGCTGATAAAGAAGAATTACCCGGCGGCATTGACAAATATATTGCATAATAAAATTAATATTTTAAACTAATGCGGCGCGGATTTTTCCACGCCGCTGTTTTCTGAAAAAATTTCAAAGGAATATCTTTTTTATGGAAAAAATTTATCTCTCCCCTGCTTCATCCGCAACGGCTGAAATTGTTGAAAAGCGTTCCAGATTTATCGGAAACATTGCTCATATAGATTCAGAAGAGGAAGCATTGGATTTTATTAAGTCTATCAAAAAAAAATACTACGATGCCAAACATAGTGCCTATGCATATATAACCTCAGGTATAAAGCGTTACAGCGATGACGGAGAACCTGCAAAAACTGCCGGTTTTCCGATTCTTGAAATGCTTGATGCACAAAAACTTACGGATTGTGTTTGCGTTGTAACAAGATATTTTGGCGGAGTTCTTCTTGGTACCGGAGGACTTGTAAGAGCATATACGGCGGCAGCGAAACTTTCTCTTGAAGAGGCGGGAATCAAGGAAATGACTCTTCACTCAAAATTTGTTTTTACGGTGCCTTATTCAATTTTTGACAGTGTAAAATATGTGGCAGGAGAAATGGGATGTGAATTTTTAAACTGTGACTATACAGATGTTGTGTCTGTAGAGGCGGTATGCAAAGAGGAAACATCGGAAAAACTGATTGAATCTCTGCAAGGGACTTTCGGGACAAATGTCATATATGAATTTGTGGAGAATCTATACAGGTAGGTGATTTTATGAACAACAGAAGAGCAATATATCTCCTTGTGGTGTTTAGCATTATGTTTTTGACTCTCATAGGATATATTACATATATGGAAATTTTCCACGGTGAAGAATATGCCAATTCCTCATACAATCCGAGAAATTATGAACTTGACAGAAGCGTGATAAGAGGCTCTGTCTTTGACAGATACGGAATTGAACTTGCGTATAGCGAAAAGACAAATGAGGAAATAACAGAGACTGTTGATGGAATAGAAACAAAAAAGACAATTGAAAAAATTGTTAGAAGATACCCTTTTGATAATTTGTATTCTCATGTTATAGGATATGTATCAGAAGATTATTCCAACAGAACTCTGATTGAAAACGCATATAACTCTGATTTGCTTGAAAGTAATGTTTTCAGTAAAATTTCAGAGCAAATAAATACAGGCGAAAAAAGAGGAAGCGACATATATCTTACCATTGACCACGAACTACAGCAATGTGCATATTCTGCAATGGGCAATCATAAAGGTGCTGTCATTGCAATAAATCCCAAAAGCGGCGAAGTTCTTGCTATGGTTTCAAAACCTGATTTTAATCCGAATCACGATAAACTAAAACTTGACTCACTTGAAGATACTGCACTTTATTCAAGAGCGATTCAGATGCCCTATCCTCCGGGATCAACATATAAAATCGTAACATCTGCTTGTGCTATTGAAAACGGATTTGAGGATGAAACATATGACGACCAGACAGGTGTTTTTGTTGTTGAATCCTCAGACGGAAACGATGCAAACAGTTATAAATGTCAGAATGTGAACAAGCGTGCCTACGGTCTCACAGATCTTAAGTATGGATTTGAAGTTTCAAGCAATGTCTATTTTTCACATCTTGGTGATGTTTTAGGAACCTCAAAAATTCAAGACACTGCAGAAAATTTCCTCATTGGCAAAAACATCAGCAGTGTTCTCGGTTTTGAACTTCCCATTGCAAAAAGCAGATTTCAGACAGGAAAAATGACAAGAGCAGAAAGAGCAATGTCATCGATTGGTCAGGGAGAAACAGAAATGACACCCATGCATATGGCACTTGTTGCCTGTGCAGTTGCAAATGACGGTGTTATGCCCCGTGTCCATGTGGTTTCATCTGTAGGAAATTCAAAGTCGGCAAATTCCGGTTCGGGTGAAAGAGTTATGAAACCTGCCACAGCGCAAAAATTAAAAGATATGATGCTTTCCGTTGTTGAAAATGGAACAGGAAGCGGCGCAAGAGTCAGCGGAATCAAAGTATGTGGAAAAACCGGCACAAGTGAAAACTCTGTCACATCAAAAGGCGGTGCGGATTCTTCCAGAACCCATGCCCTGTTTGTTGGATTTGCTCCATATGATGACCCTGAAATTGCAATATGCGTTGTTCTGGAGCATGCAGGATTTGGCGGTTCCGTTGCCGCTCCTGTTGCCGGAAAAGTTTTTGCCCGGTATTTTAATAATTAAACTTCTGAAAAATCCCTTCTGTGAATAATATTAACAGGAGGGATTTTTATGCTTAAAGCATCGGATTTAAAAAACAAGGAAGTCATAAATCTTGCAAGCAATGAACGTATGGGATTTGTTTCGGACTTTGAAATATGTGTTACAAACGGTGAAATTGCGGCAATTATCGTTCCTGAAAAAAATAAAATTTTTTCAAAAAATTCAGGATTTAGAATTCCGTGGGGAAATATATCCGGAATTGGTGAAGATATCATCCTTGTTAATGTTCCTTATGATGTATGATTTTTTGTATTGATAAGATACTAATTATACACCCATTATGAAAGGAATGATCAAATGAGTACAAAAAGTGTTATTGGTGCGGCGGCTGCAGGAGTTGTTATAGGTGCAATTGCAGGAATGATGATTGATCCTATAAACGACAAGCAACACAAAAAAATTCACAGATGCGCAAATAATATGTTCAAGACAATAGGAACTATTATGGACGAACTTATGAGTATGTAATAATAGGGGACTGTAAATTAATTTGCCAAATTAATTTACAGTCCCTTCATACTATCAAAAAGAACGCACCGCATAGTGCTGATAAAAACAAAGTCTGCAATCTAAGTAAAATGAAAACTTTGATTGTAGATTTTTCTTTTTTGTAACTTTTGGCAAATATGCCAAAACTCTGTATTTCAGGCACTTTGCGGTGCGTTCTTTTTCGTTTGTCTGTTTTTATATTTCCATTTGTTTTCCTAAAAACATTGATGCGGCACCTGCAAGTTTCACTTCGACATCTGTGATTTTTTCATTATCGTTATCATTCATTATAACCACATTTCCAATGGTATCACCCTCGGCAATTATGGGGGATACAACGCCGAGAGTATACTTATCACTCTGATCGGTTAGTTTTAGTCTTTTACCATCTGTACAGATAAAAGCAGTTTTCTCTTCCATTATTTTTTCCATATCAGAACTTAAAGGTTTTTCCATAAGTTCTTTTCTCGGTGCTCCTGCTGTTGCAATTATGGAATCCTTATCTGTTATGCAAACAGGTTTTCCTGAAGTTTTATATAGTGATTCTGCATATTTCGATGCAAATTCGCTGAGTTCTCCTATGGGAGAATATTTTTTAAATATTACTCCGCCTTCTCTGTCTGTATATATTTCAAGAGGGTCCCCTTCTCTGATTCTCATTGTTCTGCGGATTTCTTTGGGGATTACAACGCGTCCAAGGTCGTCTATTCTTCTAACAATTCCTGTGGCTTTCATTTACATTAAAACTCCTTTATCTGCGGTTCGTCGGAAACCGCCGAACCCTACAATTTGAATTTACAATGCTATTTTGTGCATATGAGGAATTTTTATGTAAGGAAAAAGGTGGCAGTTTAATTTATAATAATACCGGCAATATACATTCTCTGAAAATGTATAAATTCAGACAATTTATTACTGTTTAATATATATTGAAGTATCAAAATTAACAATAACTGGAAAATGATAAAATTGAAAGCACAGAGTTGTAAAAAATTCCGTTTTTACAACTCTGTGCTTTTATATTGAGGTGTACATTCCGTACAGTTTGGCATATTCTCCGCCTTTTTCCATAAGTTCCTTATGGTTTCCGCTTTCCAATATTCCGTCTTTTGTGAGGACTATTATTTTTGTTGCGTTCTTTATGGTAGTAAGGCGGTGAGCAATGGTAAATGTGGTTCGGTCTTTTGCAAGTCGTTCAAGAGATTTTTGAACAATCAGTTCACTTTCATTGTCAAGAGCACTTGTTGCCTCGTCAAGGATGAGAATGGGTGGATTTTTAAGAAAAAGTCTTGCAATGGAAATTCTCTGTTTCTGACCGCCCGAAAGTTTCAGACCTCTTTCGCCAACATAGGTGTCGTAACCATTTGGGAGTTCCTGAATAAACTCGTGTGCACCGGCATTTTTTGCCGCTTCTACTATCTCTTCTTCAGATGCATCAGGACATCCATAGGTGATGTTTTCTTTCACAGTTCCGCTGAAAAGATAGACATCCTGCTGAACAACCCCGATGTTATCTCTGAGTGACTTCATTGTCACATCTTTGATTGATTTTCCGTCTATGGTTATGTCGCCGTCATTTAGTTCATAGAATCTTGGAAGAAGGTTACAAAGGGTTGTCTTTCCTCCGCCTGAAGGCCCTACAATGGCAATATTTTCTCCTTTATTCACGTCAATATTTATGTGAGACAGCACTTCAGTTTTGTCATCAGAATATGAAAATGTTACGTTTTTAAAAGAAACATCGCCGTCGACGTCTTCAAGGTCTTCAGCATTGTTTGAATCTGTTATATCAGGTTCAACATCCATAATTTCACAGAATCTGTCTATGCCTGTTATGCCTCGCTGGAACTGTTCTGTGAATTCAACAAGTTTTCTTATGGATGCAATAAGAGTTTGTATGTAGAGAAGATATGCCACAAGGTCTGCCGCATTTATATGACCTTTTATCATAAAAAGAGAGCCTACTATTATTATGACAACATACATTGCACCATCGAAAAACCTTGTGCAGGCATGAAATCTTGCCATATATTTGTATGATGTCTTTTTACGGTTGAAAAACTGTCTGTTGCCATCTTCAAATCTATGCATTTCTTTTTCTTCATTGGCGAAACTTTTTACAACTCTTATGCCAAGAAGTGTGTCTTCAACCTGAGAATTCAGTTCTCCTATCTGCTCACGTTGTTTTTTGAATGCTTCTTTCATACCTTTTCTGAAAAAAATTACAGATACAAGCATCAATGGAAGAATCGCAAACATTATAAGGGTAAGGGGAACATTTATTCCGCAAAGAATAATAAATGAACCTACTATCTTGATACCGCAAATAAAAAGTTCTTCAGGACAATGGTGAGCAAATTCAGTTATATCAAAAAGGTCATTTGATATTCTTGACATTATTTGTCCGACCTTGGTGTTATTAAAGTATGTGAAGGATTGTTTCATAAGATGTTCAAACATATCTCTTCTCATATCTGTTTCCATTTTTGCGCCCATCACATGACCGGCATCTGACATATAATAGTTTGCAAAGGTGTCCACTATTCTTAAGAAAAGGTATATTATGCCAAGCCGAATGACGCTTGATATCAACGTTTCTGTTGCACCGCTCTGGGCAGTATTGGTTATGTGACGGATGATCATTGGAAGAACAAGTTCACAAACTGTTGAAAGACACGCACATATTAGGTCAAGAACCACAATACCAAGATACGGTTTATAATACTTTGCAAAAACCCTGAGATTTTTAAATTTACTTTTTTTCATAAATAACCACGCTCAAATACTATTTAATTAAATCACCAACACCACCTACAACATATTTTGGTCTATAGGGGAATTTGTCTATATCTTCTTTTGCCGTAACTCCGCTGAGAACCAAAACTGTGTCAACATTTGATTCTATTCCGGCAATTATATCAGTGTCCATTCTGTCACCGATAAATGCAATTTCTGCGCTGTGACAGTCAAGTTTTTTCATTCCGTGACGAAGCATCACAGGGTTTGGTTTTCCCACAAAGTATGCTTTTTTGCCTGTTGCAATTTCAATGGGGGCAATGAGTGCTCCTGTTGCAGGCATAACTCCTCTTTCTGTGGGGCCTGTGACATCAGGGTTTGCACCTATGAGTTTAGCACCTGCTCTCACAAGTTCAATCGCCTTTTCTATTTTTTCAAAACTGTATGTTCTTGTCTCGCCAACAACAACATAGTCGGGGTTAACATCATTCATATATATGTTTCTGTCGTAAAGTGCTTTTGTGAGTGCTGCCTCCCCTATTACATAAGCAGTACATCCGGGATTTTGTGAATGAAGAAATTCCGCAGTTGCCATTGCGCTTGTGTAAAAATGTTTTGCGGGAACTTTAAGTCCCATTCTTTCAAGTTTCATACTGAGTTCATGGGGTGTTTTTTCAGGGCTGTTGGTTAGGAAAACAAATTTTTTGTTATTGTCTATCATCCAGTTTACAAAATCAAACACACCGTCTAAGATTTTGTTGCCGTGATATATAACACCGTCCATATCGCATATGAATCCGTCTTTGTTTAATATTTCCGTAATCATAAATTACCTCCTACCAATATAGTTAATTGTAAAATACATATTTTCCTTTTGTCACTTTATGTTCCTTGCCGTCTATTACGATTGTTGCATCTGTGGGAGTTGTGATTGTATATTTCACTGCACCGTCAACATATTCCCATCTTGATATTATCTCACCATTTCGTGAAATGAATTTGGTTTCAAGAAATCCAAGTTTTTCTGAGGGATTTGGGGCAATAATGATTTTTTCATATCCGGGATGTTTTTCGTCAGTTCTGATTCCGCTGGCTATTGAATATATCCAGTCTATAACAGAGCCATAGGCATAGTGATTATATGAATTCATATCATCTGACCACAGTTCACCCTTTTCATTTATTCCGTCCCAGTGTTCCCATATGGTTGTTGCTCCCATATTTACAGAATAGAGCCATGAGGGGTTTTCTTCGTTTAACAAAAGGTTATAGGCAATGTCTGTATATCCGTTTTCACTGAGAGCATACATTATGTGGGGTGTGCCTACAAATCCGGTGGAAAGTTTTCCGCCATTTGCATTTATCAGTTCAACAAGTTTTTCTATGGCTTTTTTTCTGTTATCCGTAAGATTGAAACGAAGGGCAAGCACACACTCTGTCTGAGATATATATTCAGGATATGTAATTTTGAATTTTCTTACTATATTTTCGTAAAGTTTTTCATAGTATGACACATCTTTCCCGATGACTTTGCCCGCTTTTATTACAATTGATGTGGAATATGCATAGAATGCAGAAGCGATAAAGTCGGCTCTTGAAAGTCCCATACGGGAACCTTCGGGAGAATCCTGTGCAAGCCAGTCACCGTAGTGAGTTCCGCCTGTCCAGAGATATTCGTCTTTTGTTTCATTTGTCATAAAGGATATCCACTTGCACATTGAATCAAAGCATTTTTCGAGAATTTCTTTATTACCATATGCAAGATATACATTCCATGGCACTACAGTTGCCGCATCTCCCCACGCTGTGCTGGCTCTTCCTTTGAATGTTGTTTTGGGGATAACATCGGGCACTCTTCCGTTTTCGTGTTGGTCTGCAACAAGGTCTGAAAGCCACTTTGAAAGGAATTTTTCAACATCGAAATTGTAGCACGCGGCTTTTGAAAAAACCTGAATGTCACCTGTCCAACCAAGTCTTTCATCTCTTTGGGGACAATCGGTTGGAATGTCTAAGAAATTATCTTTTTGTCCCCAATAGATATTTGATATGAGTTTATTTATTTTTTCATTACCGGTTGTTACAAATCCAGTTTGTTTTATATCAGAATATACTGCAATTGCCTTAAAATTCTCTTTTGTGACCTCACACGGAAAACTGTTTATGCGAATGTATCTGAATCCGTAAAATGTCATATTTGGTTTATAGGTCTGATAACCATCTTTGCAGATATATGTGTAGGTACATTCTGCGGTGCGGTAGTTTGCATTATAAAAATTGCCGTCAGAGTCAAGGATTTCTGCAAAAGAAAGGTCAACTTTGTCTCCTTTTTTTGCACTCAGGCAAACCTCTGGATAGCCTGTGAGATTTTGTCCAAAATCAATTACAGTTTCACCCTTTGGAGTTTTTATTATTTTCAAAGGTTCAAAAACTTCATGCTCTTTAACGATTTCACCCTCTTGTGCAATAAGGTTGTCCTTTGGACTTTCATATATGAGACAGTTGCCCATTTTTATGGTTTCAAGGGTGGCGTCATAGATTTCACCGTCAAATATGTCACTTTGTACAATCTGTCCTTTTGCATAGATCCACTCAGAATCAGTTTTGATATATTGAGTGTTACCGTTTTCATATTCTAAAGTTAAAACACCGATAATCGACGGCGGCGCAAAAGGGCCCGGAATATTTTCAAGAGGCTGTGAAATTTTTCCTCTCTGCCATCCGTTTCCTACCATAACAGAAAGTTCATTATTTTTTTCAATCAGGTCTGTTACGTCATAGGTCTGATATTGATGGCGTTTTTCATAGGATGTCCAACCCGGTGCCATAATAAAACTGCCGATTCTCTGACCGTTTAATTTTGCTACATATACGCCCTTGGAGGTTATTTCAAGGGTGGCTTTTTTTACTTTATCATTTATTTCAAAAATTCTTATGAAAACAGGATATTCCACTCTCTTTTCAGGTGGTGGTGTTATCCATTGTGAATTTTTAATCATAAAAATACTCCTCCCGGGTTTTTATAAATTTATATTTCTGTAATATTTTACCACGAAAATTCTTATCTGTCAAAAACAACAGCATACGATCCGAGAACTTGTTTACATAAAATTTCTGTAGCATTTTCAACCGTGAAACTCTTCTTTGGATAGACCGCTATCGGCTCTTTAAAAAATGCAGGTATAGTTTTGCCCATACTTTTTCCACAAGCATCCTTTTTTGAAAAAGACCATCTGAATTTGCAGTCACAAAACTCTTTATCTGATGAAATGGTTTCGGGATTTCTGAGATAAATGGTATCACCTTTCAGAAAATAGCAACCGCCATTATCTTTTTCGGCAGGGCAAGAACCCATGATTCCCACTGCCGTAAATGACAGATCAAGGAATTTTGTTTTGAACTTAACAGTTTTTTCATTTCTCCCAAAGGAAACATCATCCCAGAAATCTATGTTAAGCCATCCTTTTATGCCGTCCTTTTCCACAGCAGTATTAAACTCAATATAACCGAAACGGCAATTATGTATTTCAGCATTTATGCGAAGAACAGGGCGAAGAGAAGAAAATCCATCAGGCAAAATTGCCCTTAGTCTGTCCTGATCCACTTCATATGCCATTACAAACTGCTCAATTTGCATTATGTTTTTCACCCTTTGGCACACTTATTTATTAAACAATAACACAGGTTTTTCCATATTATTCATCGTTCCGAATTATATACAGGTCATTTATGATACTTTTCGTTTGCGTTTATTTTAAAGCATCTGTAAATTTGCTCGGATAATATCACTCTCATAAGTTGATGAGGGAAAGTCATTGGCGAAAAACTGAGGCGATAGTCACTTCGGTTTTTTACTGCATCATCAAGACCAAGAGAGCCACCTATCACAAAATCAACTGTACTTTTTCCTGAGACCATGAGATTTGAAAGTTCCCTTGCAAATTTTTCACTTGAAATCTCTTTTCCCTCAACACAAAGAGCAAAAACATAGTCATCAGCCTGTATTGATTTAAGTATTTTTTCGCCCTCTGTTTTAAGAACCTTTTTTTCTTCTGCATCTGATGGGTTATCGCTGATTTTTTCGTCAGGTAGTTCAATTATTGAAAATGTGCAGAATCTTTTAAGACGTTTTGAATACTCATCTATTGCATCTTTGAGATATTTTTCCTTGAGTTTTCCAACACAAATGATATTTATTTTCATGATTTCTCTCCGCTTGTTTTTTACTGTTTATCTCTTATAAATTTTATCACGTATGCACGATAAGGTCAATAGAATATCAAATTTTATCAATCAATTTTTTCAAGAGCATACAAAAGAGTTTTGATATCTGACAGTTTGTTGAAATATCCCACACTTGCCCGAAGTGTGCCGGTTTCTCCCGTGCCGATGGCTTTGTGGGCAAGATAGGCACAATGATACATTGAACGAAGGGCAATGTCATGGTCAGAGTTCAGATAGCCTGCAATTTCAACACAGTCTTTTTTTGTGTGATAAAAAGAAACAACACCTGTTCTATTATCACTTTTCCCCATTCCGGCAATTCTTATGTTTTTCATTTGTGAAAGACCATCTATAAGAAAGGATGAGAGTTCATCTTCTTTTTGGCGAATATTTTCAATTCCCGTCATCTTTACAAATTCCATCCCTGCACGAAGTCCGCAGATTCCGGGGAGGTTCAAAGTTCCGGACTCAAGGCGGTCAGGGAGGATGTCAGGCTGAGAAAGGCTGGCAGAATTACTTCCTGTTCCGCCAACATACAAGGGCTTTGGAATAACCGGTGAATTCACCAAAAGAATTCCCGTTCCCATAGGTCCGTAGAGTGCTTTATGGCCGGGACAGGCAAGATAGTCAATGCCGTCTCTTTGCATATCAATATCAATGATTCCCGCACTCTGTGATGCATCAAGCAAAAAGAGAATGTTATGTTTTTTGCATATCTGCGACACCTTTTTTGCGGGGAGAATGGTGCCGCAGACATTTGATACATGAGTCATTGCAACAAGTTTTGTGTTTGGTTTTATTAAAGTTTCAAGATATGATACATCTATCTGACCGGTTTTATCGGCATTTACGATTGTATATTCAACATCTTTTCTCATTGAATATACGGTGCGAAGTATTGAATTATGGTCCATTGCAGTGCAGATTATGTGGTCGCCTGGATTTAGTATTCCTTTTATTGCGATGTTCAGGCCATGGGTTGCGTTTTGAGTGAAAATTACATTTTCAGCATTGGAAATACCAAAAAACTCTGCTGTAAGTTCTCTGCACTCGTAAATCTCCTGTGCGGCTTTCATCGCCATTTTGTGACCGCTTCTGCCGGGATTTGCTCCAAAATTCTTCATACAGTCATAAACTGCCTTATATACACTTTCGGGTTTTGGCCAGGTTGTTGCTGCATTGTCAAGATATATCATATTTTATTCCCCTATCTCATTCACACTATTTTTTTATAATCTTCCTCTGTGAATATCCCTTTGGATGAAATACCTGAGTCTGTAACAATCTGCCAGACAATATCTTTATATTTCTCTTCCATTTTAAGAGCGTAACTGCATCCCTTTACACCTATGCTTTTGGGTGTCTGAACAAGAGTCGATTCTATGCCGTATTTTTTTCTTATGAGACTTTTGAGACGGTTTGCAGTTGTAACAGAGGCAAAAACTACCAGTATATAGTTCATTATATTCCCTCCCTTAATTAGTATATTCACAAAGTTTAAATACTGTGTGGAGGAATGAGAATCAAAGTTGAATATTACAGAAAAACTATAAAAGGTGATATGAATTAATCATAAAGATTATTCGTATCACCTTTTCAATAATATTTATAATGTTATCTTATTTTCCTGCCTGCATTTCAGCAACTGATTCAAGCACTGCATCTGCCATATACTCAAGTTGCTCCTGACTCAAACCATAGAGAGGAAGATGTGTGAAGCGTTTATAGAACACTTCTTCACAGTTGGGACATGTTTTTGCTATTTTCTCAGAATCATAACCCATATCCTGAACAACCTTGAAACGGTAGATTGGTCCGAAGTGAGGAATCTGTGTTACACTCTTTTCTTCAAGTTTCTTTTTGAGAATCTGAATGTCTCCTCCTGCAAGAGATGGATCAATCTGGAGAAGATAGAGATGGAATGTGGGTTTAATATCATCATTTCCCATATCCTGACAAATAATAGCAGGATTTTCGGCAAAACGGCTGTTGAGATATTCAGCGGCTTTGCGACGTTCTTCTATGATTGCATCATTACGTGCAACCTGAAGTTTAAGACCAAGTCCCTGAATTTCAGTGGGAGAATAGTTAAGAGCAACAAAGGGTTTTTCTTTTCCGGGGATGGGTGTTACATTATAGAGCCAGTCTTTTATCGGTTCTGTGCCAAAATTCAGTCCGAGGAAACGGGCACGTTTCATATCATCGCCAAATCCGGGAATGTTGGTTGTTGCAATACCGCCTTCGCCAAAGGAGGTGATATTTTTAACTTCGTGGAAACTGAATGCGGCAAAGTCACCTATTGTTCCAACTTTTTTCCCTTTATATTCTGCACCGAAACCGTGAGCAGCATCTTCAAGAACAAGGATATTGTTTTCTTTTGCAAGTTTCATAATAGGTTCAAGGTCTACAGGGTATCCGCCTATATGTACGGGAACTATCATTTTTGTTTTCGGTGTGATTTTTCTTGCAACATCTTCCGGATCCATGTTGAGAGTTCTGGGATTTACATCTGCAAAAACAAGTTTTGCTCCGACTGCCAGAGGATATGCCATTGTTGCAACAAAGGTTATTGCAGGAACAATTACCTCGTCGCCTTCTTTGATGCCTGCATATTTGTATGCAATTTCAAAACCTGCAGTACAGTTTGTAAGGAATGTTGATGTTTCTGTGCCAAGATATTCATTACACGCTTCTTCTGCCAAAGCAACCTGTTTGTCTGTTGTAAGTTTTCCGGGCGGTGTTGAAATGGCATCGAGTTTTTTTATCTGTTCATATACTGCTTCTAAAGCTGCATCATATTCAGGGCCGTCTCCCTGCATAAGAAAACTGATTACTTCCATAAGGTCAGCGGCGTTATAGTTTTCGCCAACTGCTGCCCAGGGTACCTTTGTGGCACCGGTGTTATAACGAAAATCTGTTGATTTACCCATAATTTAAAACCTCCGTTTTTCATTTTATAATTATTTTATTGCTTAAATTATATCATGTATCTTTTAAAAAGTCAAATAAAACAGGTGTTAAAATCTTATATTTTTTCATGAAAAACCCCTGAAAACTACCTGTTGACAAAAAAATTCTTTTCTGTTATAATTTATTTATTCATTAAATTAATTAATCGTATTGCTTTTTAACTCCTAAAAATCAAAAATGGATTCGCCAAATGCGAATCCATTTTTGATTTTTAGAGTCAGGATAAAAGATTTTGTTTTTATCCTGTTTTATTACTTTTTCTATTCACTAATTATCTGATACATCTTGTGTTGCAGGAAGATCTGCAAAGAATGTGACAGGAAACCGATGTGAATATGAGTGTAAGAAAACCGAGCAAAAGACCGGATATCAATGCACCTATGACACTTGTTGCGGCAAAAGTAATACCAATGAGAACAAGGGAAGTTATTATTGTTCCGAGTATTCCCAATATGATTGCATAAAGAGAGGTACACACGCAATCATTTGTTATTTCTCCCCTGTCATTTGTTGAATTAATATAGGTTATTGCAAGGTATAAGACTGCTATTCCAAGAGTTACCCAAAGGAATGCAGGTGTTACGGTAATTGTGGCAGAGAATGTTAGAAATGCTGTTATTATTGCTACAACTATTGAAGCAACAACGCTGAGCGCCACACATCCAAAACCATTATTACATCCGCAGTTTGACATTTGTTTCACCTCCCGGATATATTATATTCATACATATGCCTGAGGGTGAAAAATGAACTGTCTGAATTTTTATGCTTAAGCACACGGGAGTCGAACACCGCATGGTTTGAAAATGACAATTTCGCTATATCCCGCGTGAAATCTCTAAAAAATACGTCAGTATTCTCTTTGAGATTTCACTTGTATAAAACAAAATTGTCTATTTTAAAACTCTTCGACCTTAAACGCAGAGAAATTTAGTAAAATTTCAATGCGGAG
>JAZQJX010000089.1:0-28069 GCA_045541875.1 Clostridia bacterium
TATTTGTCATCTATTTACGCATAATTATCTTAAAAAATGTATATTTTTTGTTCACCAATACTCATGTAGGACAGAGACTAAACTAAAAATAACTGTCTCTTTAAATGTATATGTTTAGAGAGACAGTTTTTTTAAAAGTAAATATATCTTGACAAAAGAATTGGATAATGTCATAATTTATATAGTTAAAAAACAGACAACGGAGGGAAATATGGAACTTAGTCCAAGGCTTGAAAAAATTACAACTCTGATTCCAAAAGGTTCAACTCTTGCCGATATTGGCACAGACCACGCATACATACCTGTATACTGTGCAAAAAATAAAATAACAAAATCAGCCATCGCAATGGATTTGAATGAAGGACCGTTAAGCCGTGCTGATATCAACATAAAAAAATATGGATTTGAAGAAAAAATCAGAACAAGACTTTCAGACGGACTTTCAAATCTTTTACCCGGTGAAGCAGATGTTATAGTGATTGCAGGTATGGGCGGACTTTTGATAAGAGATATTATAGAAAAGGGAAAAACTGTTATAGATGATAATACAATTTTGATTCTTCAACCAATGATTGCACCTGTGGAGTTAAGAGAGTTTTTGTATTCATCCGGATTTAATATAGAAGATGAATATGTTGTGAGGGAAGAGGATAAATTCTATAATATTTTCAAGGTAAAAAAAGGGAATTTCAGTCCATCTGATTCAGATTTATATATCGGTAAAAACCTTTCAAAAAACAGTCCTGATGAAATTGATGCGTATCTTGATTATAAAATCCGAGTATGCAAAAAAATTGTTGATGGCATGAAAAAATCTGATAATCCCGACGTTTTAATGCTAAAAAAATACGAAGCAGAACTTGAAATATACATTTTGTCAAAAAAGGAGTCGAGCAAATGACAACAGCATCTGATATCAGAAAATATATAAACAGCGTATTTCCCGAAAATTTTGCATTTGACCGGGATAATGTTGGTTTGATTTTAGGAAGATGTGATAGGGAAGTAAAAAGGATACTCATAACCCTTGATGTTGATGAAAAAGTAGCACAGGAAGCAATGGAAAAGGGTGCTGATCTTATTATATCTCATCATCCCCTTATGTTTTATCCCATAAAAAGACTTACAGGGAACTCTCCTGAAGAAAGAACTTTGAGACAACTCGTATCAGGCGATATCACCCTTATAAGTGCACACACAAATCTTGACTGTTCATCAGGCGGACTTAACGATTATTTGTGTGAAAAACTTGATATTATAAATACCAGAGTTATAGAAGTTGTTGCAAGTGATGAAAAAGGAGAACATGGATTTGGCAGAATAGGAGAATTTAAGGAAGAAATTTCTCTTTCAAAAATCCTTGAACGGTGCAAAAATGTTTTGGGCGCAAATGGTCTTCGTTACACAGGAAGAGAAGATAAAATGATAAAACGTGTTGCAGTAAACTGCGGCGGTGGGGCAGATCTTCTTGATGAATGCATCTCTCTTGGCGCAGACCTTTTTATAACAGGCGATGTAAAATATAATCCGTTCAGAAACGGATATGAAAACCATATGGCGGTGATTGATGCAGGACATTATGAAACTGAACACATAGTATGTGAACTTCTTGAAAAAGTTTTAAAAGATAAGTATCCTGATATTGAATTTTTTATTTCCAAAGAAAACATTGCACCCATAAAATATTTTTAAAAAATGCTTTGACGGTTTTTGAAAAGACTGTCAAAGCATTTATAAATTTACAGATAAAATCCTGAACTGCTACCTGCATCAATTGTGAATATACATTCTTCAGAGGCGTTAATTTTATCAGACGCAATTATGAAAATAGAGTTGTATTTACCGGGTTTCATTTTGTATGTCCCTAACTTCTTGTAGTTTGAGGAATTGATATTTCCCATGCCGAATTCATACTCGCCCGGCGAAAACTCAATATAATCTGAAATGTCAAGGTATGAAAAATCAGCAGCAAAACATTTGTTGTTTGCAAAAAATGAACGCTTGCTTTCGCCATTTAATAAATTACATATTCTCAGATGTCCGTATGAAAGGTTTTTCTTTGAAACATTATCTTCAATGGCAAAAAGGGAAATATTTCCTTTTTCGCCTAAAATGCAAATGTCATATACTTTGCCGATTTCAAGATTTATTCCCATTGATGCATCGGAAAATTCTGCGTTTTTTTCTGATACTCTGAAAGTGGTAGGACCTCTTTGGCACTTTATATATCCTGATACTTGCATGGATTGGGATTTTGGAATGATGACGGTATTGAATTTATAAACCATTGGTTCATAGTTTTTTGAAGCGTTAATTATTCTGATGTAAGGATATAATAGCCCGATATCAGACTGTATGTTCATTTTCCGTCTCCTTTCCCATAAATATCATTTTATCACTATTATCTTTAATTGCATCGTCAATTGACATGTTTTCAAAAAGTTTTATGTTATCCTCATTTTTGACACCTATATTGTTTTTATCCGGAACAGAAAAACTTCGCATAGGGTTTTCTGTATCTTTTTTAAATTGCACAAGCCTGTCAAGAAATATGCAGATTTTATCAACCCCAATGCCGATTTTTTCAACATCTTTTTCAATCTGTGAAATCTTTTGCAAAAATTGTGAAGAATCCATATCGTGATATATGTCGTTTTTCAAAATAGTATTCACTCCTTTTTTTATATACTTATTTTGGTTGGTTAAATATCTTTCTGACGAAGGTTTAGAATCGATATCATTTTTGCATATATATTCACTTTTGTATAATCCGGGCATATCACCTGTTTTTTTACATTTGAAAAACCCTTTTTCTGATTTGAAAAACTTTGGCTTTGAAAAGTCTTTTCCGCCATTTTTGCTTTCAGAGTGCATAATAAAATTCCCCTCTTGCCAGTAAATATCTATCAGGTCATTTCTTGCACATATTGAAAGTTGGGCATTTCTTGCAATTGCAAAAGTAATAATTTTTTCCGTATCGTCTTTTTTTAAAATCAAGGCGGTATGGCTTTTCCTTGCACAAATTGAGGCACATATTACGGATGTTCCGCTGTTTACAACTTTCATCACATATGTATCGGCATTATCAGATAAATCTACAGACGAAGAAATAGAAAAGTATTTGTCAAATATGGTCTCACGTCTTTTGCCGCATGCATTCCTGTAGTAAAGATGAGTGCTTCCGTCAGGATGGGTACATATACAAAAGTCTTTTCTGAAATCCACAAGGTCAATGACTGATGGTGTGATGCGGAGATTGTCCGGTGAAAACATATGTTTTATAAGCATAAATTTGCCTTGGTGTTCCATGACGTAAAAAGCACATAAACTGTTTCCGGATGACAAAAGTTGTATATGCGATATAGAGTTTTTCTTTTCTTTGCTTGAGAGGAGATTATATTTTTTCCATATTTTATTATCATATCTGATGTAAAACAAAGTTCCGTTATTATCCTGAATGAGAAAATGAAGTATTCCTCTTTTATCACATATTCCGTCAAACTCGCATCCGGCATTTTCCATGATTATCATGGAATCATTGCCATCAGAAGACATCACAAAATTTGATTTTTCATCTGTAAAAAAACATAATGACGATTGATTTGAAGTTATAATAAGGTCTATTTTAATCACCTCTTGAGGGGTTGCTAATTAATAATATTTAAAAAGTAACAGATTTATAACTTAAAACAGGAAATAATATTGAAAAAATGGAATAATTGTTATATAATAATATCAGTTACTTTAGAAAGTCTATCTGTGAAAAGGAATGATAATTTTGAGAAAAATAAGAAATATAATTGCCGTAATGGTTTGTAAGATATTAATTTTTATAAGCAAACTTCTTGGCAAAAAAGGCTCGTCAGGTCCGGGAAGTATTGCCATGAAAATTTCGCCCACCATTTTAAGGGATCTATCGTCGCAACTCAAAGGCCCTGTTGTTATGGTGTGCGGTACAAACGGAAAAACAACAACAAACAATCTTTTGTATTCTCTTTTCAAATCAAAAGGGAAGAAAGTTGTATGCAATAATGTGGGTGCAAATATGCTTCCGGGAGTTGCCTGTGCATTCATTGACAGTGCATCTGTTTTTGCAAATCTTAAAGCGGATTGCGCATCCATTGAGTGTGATGAGGCGAGCCTGAGAAGAGTTGTTCCTCATGTCAAACCCGACATTGTGGTTATAACCAATCTATTCAGAGATCAACTTGACCGTTACGGAGAAATGGAACAGACTTTGGGACTTCTCGATGAAGCACTTTGCATGACAAAGGATACACTTCTTGTAATAAATGGAGACGATCCTGTATCTGTAAGGCTTTCTTACGGCAGAAAATGTATTTTCTATGGTGTTGGCGAAGACTGCGCTCTTTTGCAGTCTGATTCCAAAGAGGGAAGATTTTGTCTTGATTGCGGAAACGAACTTTCATATAATTATAATCACTATAGCCAACTTGGAGATTATTATTGCAAAAACTGCGGATTTAAACGGCCTGAACTTGACTATGTTGCAAAAAATGTGAATCTTTCAAATGGTCTTAAATTTGATATAGATGGAAAAGAACATATATCCCTTTCGCTCAATTACCGTGGATTTTACAACATATATAATATTCTTGCATCAATTTGCGCTTTTGCTCAATCAGGGTATTCAACAGACGGAATCGGCAAAGTATTTGATGAATATAAACCGCAGATTGGCAGAATGGAATCATTTGATGTAAGAGGAAAACAGATTATATTAAACCTTGCAAAAAACCCCGCAGGATTCAATCAGGCAATTTCAACGGTAATGTCTGATGAAAACAAGAAAGATGTTTTAATTGCCGTAAATGATATGCCTTCTGACGGAAGAGATGTATCCTGGCTTTGGGACATTGATTTTGAGGCTTTAAAATCTGAAAATGTCGGAAGAATATACCTTTCAGGTACAAGAAAATATGATCTTGCAGTAAGACTTGAATATGCAGGATTTGAAAACTTTACAGTCTGTGATACAGACAAAGACAGTCTCAGTGATATAATTTCAAAAAGCGAAAAGGTTTGTTATATGCTTGTAAACTATACAGTTTTGTTTGATGTTCAGACAAGCCTGAAGATTTTATCCGGACAAAATGAGGAGGGAATCGGAAAATGACAATAAATATTGCAAATATATATCCCGATATTCTGAATATGTACGGTGACAAAGGAAACATTGCCGCGCTGTGTTACCGGATGAACAAAATGGGAATTAATTCATGCGTAACAGATTATGCAATCGGCGATAAGATTGATTTTGAAAAAGCAAATATTGTCTATTTAGGCGGCGGCTCTGAAAAAGATCAGGTAACAGCAATGAAGAATCTTATGCAAGATTCGGAGAGTTTTAAAAGATATGTGGAAGATGGCGGATGTGTTCTGGCTGTGTGTTCAGGATACGAAATTCTCGGAAAAAGTTTTTATGCTGACGGAAAAAAGTATGAAGGTCTTGGCATTTTAAATCTTGAATTTGAAAGCAGGAAAAGTCGAATGATAGGGGATATTATCCTTGACTCTGCCGTTACAAACGGAAAAATTGTCGGATTTGAAAATCATGGTGGATATGTATCTGATTCAGAATATGAACCTCTCGGAAACGTCATTTCAGGTTATGGTTCCTGTAATAGTTCAAAAAAAGAGGGAGTCGTATATAAAAAACTTATAGGAACATATATCCACGGACCTCTTCTTCCTCTTAATCCTGATTTGACAGATCATATAATTAAACTTGCATCAAACATTTCAGGTGAGGATTTTAAAATTAATAATTCTTATGAAGAAATGGCAAGAAATTACATTCTGGAAAAAATTCAGAAATAGTGGGGCGATAACCTATGAAAAACGATATAAACTGCGTTATTCTCTGTGCCGGAAAGGGCACAAGAATGAACTGCGAAACAAAAAACAAAGTATGCTTTGAAATAATGGGTAAACCGGCGGTTGTAAGGGTTATTGAAAGCCTTAAAAAATGCGGAGTGGGAAAGTTTATTGCTGTTGTTGGCAGTAAGGCTGAAAGCGTGATGAATGTTCTTTCTGATATAGACGGTGTAACCTTTGCATATCAGAAAGAGCAAAAGGGAACAGGTAATGCGGCAATGTGTGCATTAAATGTATTAAATTCTATGAATATTGACGGTCCCATTCTCACGGTTATGGGAGATAAACTTATTGATTCTTCCGTGTTTAAAAACCTCATCGATAATTTTTACGAAAATGACAGCGATGTTTCTATGATAACACAACCTCTTGAATATAATCCCACAGGCGGAAGAATTGCAGTTCATGATGGGAAAATATATGGTATTGTAGAGCATATGGATTTGCTTTTGCTTATGGTAAGAGAAGGTTTGAAAGCAGGCAGAAGTGTAAGTGAAATGTATGAGATGCTGAGTCTTACGGATAAGCAAAAATCAAAGATTGAATCGGG
The DNA here is from genome assembly GCA_045541875.1 of Clostridia bacterium. Lineage (GTDB taxonomy): Bacteria > Bacillota > Clostridia > UMGS1810 > UMGS1810 > RGIG1828. Next base: position 6,449 of record JAZQJX010000089.1, read on the forward strand.
ACTTTCTCAATATGTTAATCCGACAGAAAACTGCTGCATTGAAGTTGGCGGACACAAATTTACTTCAGAAGAGATATTGTCTTCAAAAATGGTGAACTGTGCCACATATCTTCACAAAAGAGAAGCACTGAATTCATGCATATATTCTCTCGGTTCAGACAATGCTCAGAATGAGATTTATTTCACAGATACCATAGAAGCAATTGCAAATAAAGGTAAGGTATCATGGGTTAAGATAAATGAAAGAAGCGATATTCAAACGTTCAATACAGTCGAAGAACTTGAATCCATAAATAAATTCTTTTCGGAGGAAAACGCCGATGAATAATTTGAAAAGAGCATCAGAAATTATAGAATATTTTAAAAAAGGTGACCGTAAGGTTATAGACCAACTTATTGAAATCTATGGAAACGACAATGAATTGATAGAAGAAAAAAAGTGTGAATATGTATCTGCTCTTTCAGCATTTATTAAGAAGTATGGGGACAAAGATGTAATAGTTTCCCGTGCTCCGGGAAGAGTTAACCTTATGGGTAGACATGTGGAGCACCGTGGAGGCAACATAAATCCAATCGCCATTCACAGGGAAACAATTATGGTTGCATCAAAAAGAGATGATGACACGGTTTCCATTTCAAACGTTGACTTAAGATTTTCTGATTATGAGTTTTCAATTGCAGATGAAAAGAATAAGAGTGACGCATGCACATGGATTGATTACATAGATGATAATTCTGTGAAAGAAAGAGTTAATTCCAACAAAGGTCATTGGAGCAACTACGTTAAGGGAGCATGCCTTAAGTTTGTGTTTGAATTTTCAAAAGCAATATCAGGCATGAATATAATGTGTCTTGGTACAGTTCCCGTGGCAGGCGGTGTTTCATCATCTTCAAGTATAGTTGTTGCAACATCCGAACTTGTGTGTGCGCTAAATGACATAGAAATTGAAAGAACCCATTTTATATCACTGTGTGGTCAGAGTGAATGGTATGTTGGCTCAAGGGGCGGAGCAGGAGATCACGGTGCAATAAAATGCGGTGAACCTGGAGCAATCACACCAATTGAATTTGAACCGATAAATGTTTTAAAGCCGGTATCAATTCCTGATGAGTATTCTGTGATTGTAGCAAACTCATTTATAGAGGCGAAAAAGAGTGAGGGTGCGAAGGATAAGTTCAATCAGATGGTAGCATCATATGAATTTGGCGTTATGATTTTACTGAGGAATAATCCACATCTTAAAGACAAAATTAAACACTTAAGAGACATTAATCCCGTAACACTTGGTATCAGCGAATATGAAATATATCAGATGCTTTCTGATATTCCGCTCTACATAAAACCTGATGAACTTTTCACGCAAATTCCATCTGAATATCACGAAAAAGTAAAAAGAATAATCTCATCTCATGCTTTGCCTGATATGTATAATTTAAGATCTGCTTTGTTTTATGGGATAACTGAATGTGAAAGAAGCAGAAAATCGTCAAAACTTTTGTCGGAAGGACTAATAGAGGAATTTGCACAGGTTATGAACATAAGTCATAATGGCGACAGAGTGTCATATCTTGCAGATGACGGTGTAAAAGATTATGATTATCTTTTGACAGATGATAAGTTGGATTTACTTATTGATAAAAGCAAGAAAAACGATCCTGAATCTCTTTTATATAAACAACCCGGCGGATATGCATGTTCTGTCACGGAAATAGATATTCTTATAGACCGGATCCTCTGTGAAAAAGGAGTGCTTGGGGCTCAGATTTCCGGAGCAGGTCTTGGAGGATGTATAATGATACTTTGCAGAAAAGATTCAGAAAAAGATGTGCTTAAATTTTTGCAAAAAGAGTATTACACACCAAATAACTATCCTGACGGTGCTTTGATTGTAAAACCCATCAAGGGTTCAATGTGTCTGAATTTTTAATTTGAAAAGGCGTAACCTGATAAGTTTTTCACTTACGGGCTACGCCTTTTATAGTGTTTAATTTTCTTTCATTTTTCTTCTTACTCTGTTGAGATGTCTTTCAAAGTTTCCGCTTTTTATAAACTCTGCAAGAATATATTGTTCCATAACAGGGACTGTGCACGAAAAGTTTCCAAGTTTTCGGTCATATTCCTCTATTAGTTTTTCAGGAAGGATCATATAACCCATACGCATAGCAGGGGAGATGCTTTTTGAAAATGTGTTTATATATATGACTCTCGAACGGGAATCAAGAGAGTACAAAGACTCTATGGGTTGACCGGGCATGAAAAATTCGCTGTCAAAATCATCTTCTATTATGTATTTTCCGTCTGTTGCCCAATTAAGATATTCGTATCTTTTTGATATAGAAGTTGTAACACCTGTGGGATAACTGTGGAACGGTGTTACATGAAGCACATCTGCATCAAATATTTTCTTATCTTCAATTCCTTCTTTTCCCATTTTAAGTTTAACAATTTTTGCTCCCTCGCCTTTATATACTGCTTCGATTTGTTCATAGCACGGATTTTCAATTCCGTAAATTCTGTCTCTTCCAAGAATCTGAACAACATTCTGATATAATTGTTCAGCACCTGAACCTATGATAATTCTTTCAGGTTCTGCTCTCATTCCTCTGTATCTCAATAGATAATCTGCAATTGCATTTCTGAGGATTGCACAACCTTTGTTTGGTGATTTTACAAACAGATTTTCTCCATATTCCGAAATAACCTTTCTGGTTGTCTTAAACCATAGAGAGTATTCAAAATCGGGACCCGTTGCAGAAAGTTCATCTTTAACATATCTAAATTTTTCATGAGGAGCAATACCTTTGTTTTCAAATAAGCCATCAATTTTACATACAAAATATCCGCTCCTTTCTCTTGAGATGATATATCCTTCATCAAGGAGCATGCTATAGGCTTTTTCTATGGTTATAACGCTGCATCCGGAAATATCCGCTAAAGTTCTTTTTGACGGAAGTTTATAATCGCATGGATATTCACCTGATATGATTTTGTTTTTTATTGTCTTATATACTTCAAAATATTTTTTCATCTGATTATATAAAAATCTCCTGTTTTGATTATTTATTTATTATCAAATATAAATTATAATACAATAAGTCAGTTTTGTAAAGGAGCATTTTGCAATGGTGTATAAAAGATTGCTTACAATTCAAGATATTTCATGCGTAGGACAGTGTTCGCTGACGGTTGCACTTCCCATAATTTCAGCCTGTGGTATTGAAACTTCTGTTATTCCATCTGCTGTTTTGTCAACACATACGGCAGGATTTAAGGGATACACATTCACAGACCTTACTGAAGACATGCCGAAAATACGACAGCATTGGGAAAAAGAAGGTATAAAGTTTGACGCTGTATACACAGGCTATCTCGGAAGCACAAAACAGATTGAATATGTAAAAGATATAATTTCGTCCGTGAAAAAAGAAAATGCTCTTACAATTGTTGACCCTGCAATGGCAGACAACGGAAAACTTTATGCGGGATTTGACAAAGACTTTGTTGAAGCAATGAAAAGTCTTTGCAAAGATGCAGATTTTATCCTTCCTAACCTTACAGAAGCGTGTCTTCTTACAGATACACCATATACCCCTGAATACGACCAAGAATACATAATGAAAATTGTTGAAAAACTGTATGGGCTCGGTTGTAAAAACATAGTTTTTACAGGGGTTTCATATGAAAAAGAATCAACGGGAGTCCTGGTATGTGCCTATGGCAGATGTGAATACTATAAACATTCTCTTTTGCAGGTAGTATGTCATGGTACCGGAGATATATATGCGTCAGCATTTGTTGGCTTGCTTATGAGGGGGAAAAGTGCATATGATGCCGCAAAAATTGCCGCAGATTATACTTTTGAGTGTATCAAAGCAACTGTTGATGATGAAAACCACTGGTATGGCTCAAAATTTGAACCTTTCCTTGGAAAACTCATAAAGGCATTAGAAGAATAACGTTAAAATTAAAAGTCCATGAGAATCAAAAATTTCCATGGACTTTTATATATGGATTTACACCATTAATCTTGATTTAATTGTTTTTATGTAATTTGCCGGAGAAATTTTTTCGTATTGTTTGAAAATTCTGCTAAAGTAATGAACAGAAGAAAATCCAACCATTGAAGAAATTTCCGTAAGATTGTATCTTCCGCTTCTCATAAGTTTTTTTGATTCTTTGATTTTGAGTTTGTTGACATAAGAGATAACAGTATCACCGAAAGAATTTTTAAATTTGTTGCATAACGTTGTGGAGTTTGTTCCAAATAGAAAACATAGTTCGGACAGCTTGATCTTTTCTTTGAAATTTTCGTTTAAATATCTTGATATTTCGTGAATCTTATCGTCTGAAATATCATTTGTTTCACTTGATGAGACGTTTGTTTTAGTTCTTACAAGTTCAATAAAAAGATTTTCAAGTTTTATTTTTATCAGTTGATCTGCACCAAAAGGATATTCTTTTTTCTTTTTCATATCTTTTTGACTCGGGATATCATACGGTGGCTCAAAAACGTTTCTTCCTTCTCTTACGATTTCTGTGAGAAGTTTTTTCTGTGCTTCATTCAAGTCTGTTGGATATTCAGAAAAAGAGTCGAGTTCGGAATTATCACACTCAAATCCGATTATTATAACGTTTGAAGCTTCATTATCAGGACAGGAAAGACTGTGAGTTTCATTACTTTTATGAATTATCATCTGATTTTCTTTCAGAACGCCACGATAGTTTTCTGCTTCAACTGTAATAAAACCACTGTCGACATACAACATTTCACGAAATGAGTGGGTTCCTTTTTCTGTATGAAACTGATTAGTAAATTCAAAATAATGGAGATTCGCAATCCTGCTCACCGATATTGCATATGAGAATTTCTTTAGTTTGTATTCCACGATTTTCACCTCTAACAGATATTTTAACATCTTTTATGTCGATGTCAATAGTTATCTAAAATTAAATTTATTTAAAATATTACAAAAAGTATTAAATATTCTCTAAATACAAAGCGTTAATGTTGATATATACTTTAGATAACAGATATTTTTAATAAAGGGGATGTTTTTATGTCAAGAATTTGTATACCTGATTATGAGTACAAAGAAAGAATTGCAAAGGCGGCGAAACTTGTTGCAGCAAAAGGTCTTGATGTAATGGTTGTATCCAGTACAGAATCAGACTACGCAAATGCAAGATATTTCAGTGGCTTCTGGCCGCTTTTTGAGCGTGCAGGTGTTGCAATTGCCGCAAATGGTGACGCAGCACTTATGGTAGGTCCCGAATGTATTATCTTTGCTCAGGATGTAGCAAAAATTGATAAGATTTTTTGCCTCAGAGAATTCAGAGAATCTGCTGATCCATCATATCCTGAACTAAAAGCCAATACATTTGAGGATGTTTTCAAGGCAATAGGAGTAACGGGAAAGAATATAAAAATCGGACTTGGAAGTTATGTTGAATGTACACTTCCCATATATGAAGGTCTGAAAAACAGTTACCCCAATGCTGAAATCGTTAAATGTAATGACATTATGGTCGAACTTCGTCAGATAAAATCAAAAAATGAACTTGCCTGCATTCAGGAAGGTTTCAGAATTGTTGACCTTGCAACAGATGAAGTTATCAGAAACTTAAAACCCGGTGTTACCGAACTTCAGATGGTAGGTGTTGCACAGAGAGTAATATATGAAGAAGGAGCGGAATATGAAGGTCTCCCGATGTATGTATTCAGTGAAAAATCAACAAGTCATGCCATAAGCCGTTCAGGCTACAGAACAATCAATAAAGGTGATATCGTTCAACTTAATCTTTCTGCAAAAGTAGATGGTTATTCCCCTGCAATCGGACTTCCCGTTGTTATGGGTAAACTTGAAGGCGAAAGACGCAGAGTTGTAGAATTTTGTAAAGAGGCTCACGACTGGACTGTTGACCGCATCAGAGCAGGAGTTATTGCAAGTGATATTGCAAAAGATTTTTACAAAATGTATGTTGATAATGGTTTCAAAGATAATTTTGTATATGGCCCTTGTCACGGAACAGGGATGATAGAAGTTGAAGCCCCATGGATGGAAACTATCAGTGACTATGTTCTTCAGGAGAATATGACATTCCAGGTTGATACATTCATATCAGGTGATGGATTCGGTGTTCGTTGGGAAAAAGGTATTGCCGTTACAAAAGACGGCTGTCATTCAATGACAGATTACCTCAAGAAAGGAATTATAGAACTTGATGTGTGATAGAATCGGAAAAAAAGTGTGGATAATACCTGATTGCGAACTTCCAAGAGAAGGAGAGGGCGTTGCAAAAGGACATGAATCTGTTATTATTGTAAATGACAGTGATGTTGATGCAGAAATTTCTGTAAAACTTTTCTTTACTGATAAAGATGCATATGAAGATATAAAGTGGACGGTAAAGGCAGGAAGAGTAAGATGCTTCCGTACAAACAATATCGAGGATATGTGCGGCTATGAAGTGCCATTTGAAACTCAATATGCAATGAAACTAAAATCAAATTGCGAAATTGTTGTTCAGTACGGCAGACTTGACAATACCCAGTCAAATCTTGCTTTCTACACAACTCTCGCGTATACGGAGTGAGGTGTCATAAATGGAATACAATATGAGTTTTCCAAGAGAGGTAAATCGTGTAAAAGAAGAAAGAATCCCTGTGGTAATGTGCGGAGGAACAGTTGAATATCACGGGCCTCATTGTTCCTATGGATGTGATACTCTGATTGCAGAGGGGCTCATAAAAAAACTTTCCGAAAAGAAAGAAATTATGATTGTTCCGACAATATACTACAGTCCATCAAGTTATGCAGTTGCAGATGAGACAAGCGGAACAGTTCACATTGAAGAAGATGTGTTTGAAGCCTATATCTATCAGATTTTCATGAACATGTTGGATGCGGGATTGAGAAATATATATGTAGTGATCCACCATCAGTTTGAGCAGGAAAACCTCATGCCTATGACACTTTCGTATATGAAAGCGGCAAAACGTGCCACAATGCGCTACCTTGAAAAGACTCAGGGCAGGGGATGGTGGGGAAGTGAAAATTATGCTTCCTACTATGAAAATCTTGGTGGAGGAGATGATCCGTTCTCCTGGATCAAAGTCATTCCCACAATGAGTACCGCAGTTCAGAATTCGACGGGATATGACCATGCAGGGAAGTATGAGTGTTCGATACTTATGTCACTTTATCCCGACGCCGTAAAACTTGAAAGACTCGGAGATGTCAATCATTGGTTTACCAAAAGTGCATATGATGCAAATAAAGAACTCGGAGATGAAATGGTAAAAAGATCTCTTGAATATCTTGAAGAGAAAATCAAATGATTCAAAAAAATGAGACAAGAAAAGCGGCTTCGCCGCACCGCCTGCGGCGGGAGTGCGGAGCATTATCGCCTTTCTTAAGCCATGTGCATTTTTGAAAAGCAAATTTGCTTTTCAAAAAAATTTGCACGGCAATATAATAAATTTTTTATTGTATAGGAACGAAGTTTCCTATACAATAAAAAAGACTCTCATACCATTTGTATGAAAGTCTTTTTGATTTAATTATCTTTTGGATGAAATAATAATATTTGCATTTCTCATTATTTTCTCTAATGTTTCATCACCATATCTTGACGAAATGTAATGAAGAGCCTTTTCGATTTCAGGCGGTCTGTCATCAAGATTATGGCAATCTGTTCCAAGGACAGTGAGTCTTTGATGTTTGATAAGTTTTTTCATAAACTTTCTTGATTTCCTTGACTCAAGAGATTCTGCATTGCATTGAACATACACTCCAAGGGACAAAAGATTTTGAATGATAGTCTTTTCGGGAATGAGATCTGCATATCTTTCAAGATGTGCCATAATGGGAATAAATCCTCTTGAGGAAACAGAATAAACTTCAGCAAACATCCAGTCTGTCCACTGATCATAGGGCATTTCAAGAAGAATATATTTCGACTCCCCGATTGTTAGTTTTCCAAGATTTTCATCTCTTGACATTCCATGCCATATCCTCACCTCGCAGGCAGGAATGATTTCAGGAAGAAATATGTCATGTTCCTTTATGTAACTTTCAAGTTTAAAAAGTGCCCTTTCCCTACGCTCCAAAAAAGAGGAAACATCTTCCCTTGATTCATAATAGTGAGAGGTGGCAACAACCTTATCTACACCTTCATCAAGAAGTTTTTCAAGCATTCTGACTGACTCTGCCACATCTTTTGCCCCATCATCCATTCCGGGAAGAATGTGAGAATGAAAGTCAATAATTTCAAATTTATCTTTCCACATAGTATTAACCTTTCAAAACAGAAAACCGTCGGAAAATCCCGACGGCAACCGTTAATTATCATTTATCTGCAGATTTGTACTCTTTTGATGATTTTGTTTTATTTGCTGTATAGTAACCGTAACGAACATAACGGCTTTTCCTGTTCTTTCTGCCATATCCGCCATATACATATTTATCATTTTCAGCATCATTGAGAATAAAACCAAGAATCTTTGCTCCTGCAAATTCAAGAGCCTCAAGTGCACGCTCAACAAATTTGTACATTGTATATTTCTGACGGGTAACAAGAATGATACCTGTTGCAATCTTTGAAAGAATTATTGCCTCTGTTACAATGTTGAGAGGCGGAGTATCCATGAATATGTAATCATATTCTTTTTCAAGTTCCGAAAGAAGTTCAACCATAGAATCAGAAGAAATAAGTTCTACGGGATTTGGGGGAATTGCACCGGCTGTCAGACAGTCAAAGTTTGGCTGGTCTGTGTGTGCAATACAGTTTTTAAGTTCATCAAACCCTGCCAGAACATTGGACACACCTTTTTCATTGTCAATCTTTATATACTTATGAATTCTCGGTGCACGAAGGTCCATATCAAGAATTATAACTTTGGCACCTGTCTGTGCAAAAGTTTTTGCAATGTTTATACATGTTGTGGTTTTTCCCTCGCCACTGGTTGCAGAAGAGAATACTATCTTTTTGCATCCTTTGACACCGTTTAAGGAAAACATTATGTTTGTTCTTGCAGCCTTGTATGCCTCTGTTATCATAAAAGATGTGTTGTCATTTATGATTCTTCTCTCACGATTTGACATTTCTACCGGGTTGAGAGTATCTGAACTGATATTGATATTTTTGATCTTTCTTTTTTCTGCCATCTTTCACACACTCCTTATTCCATATCAAGATTGGGGATTATTCCCAGAACAGGCTGTGAATATCTCATTTTCAAATCGTCAACATCTTTAATACGCATATCAAGGAGTTCTTTTAAGAATATTACTGCAATACCGAGAACAACTCCTAAAAACATTCCGATAAATGTGTTCTGCTCAGTGTTTGGAGCAGATGGTGATGTGGGGAAGTTTGCAGGGTCTGAAACAACAACTTTACAGCCGTCCATAAAACGGGTTATTTCTCTTTGGGCATTGGATTCATCAAGCAAAACCTCAATAACTGCCTGTGCTCTGAGCGGTGATGTATCTGTATATTCAATCTGCATAAGTTGAGTTTCGTTTGCAGATGACATAACAAGACCTGCTTTGATATCTTTACCGGTAATTGGGTTTTCGCCGGAATACTTTGCATTGTAGTCGTCTGCAACATCGTCCAGAAATGCATTACTGGAGAAAAATTCCACATATGTAGCAACAAGTCTCTGGTCGCCGTTGATATCGTTGATGTTGATACCTGCGCCCTCCGCTCTTTCTCTTCCTGCAACATACACTCTTGCGGTGGATGTATATTCAGGTGTAATCAAAAATGCACTTATGGAATATGAAACTACAGATCCGACAATTGCAAATATGAGAACGATCCACCAAAGTCTCAAAATTATCTCAAAAATTTTAATAAGATTTATTTCTTCTTTCAAAAGAATCCCTCAACTTTCTGTGTCTTTTATACATTAAAGCATTCGTATTATAAGCCAAAAAACATTATATCAAAATATTTTCAAAAAATCAATAGTTATATTTGCCATATTGCTCTTTTTTCTTGACATTTTATTCTTTTATGAGAAGAAGCAATCCATCGTTTTCTATTTCAAATGAATCTGAAATTTCGCCTGTTTCTCTGTTTTTCCACACATTTTTTAATTTGAGAGTATATTTTTCGCCTGTAAGGTTGGAAACTGCAAAATATGTTTCATCGTTTACAAACATTGAAGCATACACCCTTTGGGGAATTTCGGAAACAATCTCATCACTGTTTCTGATTTCAATATATGCAAGGCTGTTTTCTTTGGTCATGGGAGCATAATATTTCATGTAATACTTCCACGCATCATACTCTGTGGAATCGTTGGGAATTGAATCCCAGAGACTGTATATGGGGGGTGAGTCAGGATTTTCTTCAGCATATTTTTTTACATCCCAGAAAAACTCTTCTTCATCTCCGCCATAGTATGTAACATTGGAAAGTCCCACGCCTTCGCCAACCATAGGTCTTCCTGTCTTAAGGAGAGGGAACTGCATAAACGGAATTGTATATGCAAAATATGTTTTTGCATCAACGCCATCATAGAAATGTCTGTCAAGGCAGGGTACGGTGTAGCCTGAAAAGTCTTTTCCGATTCCCGGTTCAACTTCTGTAAGACCTTCGCCAACCCACATATAGTCATATACTTTATCCTTTGCAGGAGCATTGTTCTTTCCGCTCATGTGAAGTTTGTAGATTCCTCCGCGTTTTTTCACCTCGGAATATATCTGACAAATCATATCTTCAAAATCGGGATCATACTCAACCGAGTCTGCAGGATCAAGTTCTACACATTCTCCCTTTTCATAGTCATATACCACTCTGTCATGCCATACATCATTGAATATGCCGTCAAAGCCATATTTGTCCATGGCTTCAATCATCTTGTTCATAGCATATTCTCTCCACAAAGCACTTCCGTGATTGCAGTGACGGTAGTTAAAATAATTCATTGCAAGGCGTGAATCTCTTTTATGAAACTCCTCCCTGAAATCCTGATCGGGTTCCGGGAAATAACAAGTTGACATATAGGCAATAACCTTTATGTCATAACTGTGGCAAAGAGCAATAAACTCCTTTATTCCATCTTCATCAACTGCATTGAATTTGTCTGCTCCGTAAAGTCTGCAGGCATCATTCCAGTCCTCGTGAAGTTGAATGAGTTTTACTCCGCTTTCTGAAAGGTCTTTTATGAGTTTTTTGTCATAGTCTGTCGGTTTTGAATTCACCTTTACAGGATACTCACCGAGATTATATATAGCCTGTCCCGGCATATAGTCAAAACATCTTCTTCTGATGAGGTAATCCTTGTTTGCACCTTCAGAATTTCTTATATTATCTATCCTTTTCTGTTGATTTTCAAATATCATCTGCCCAAACTTTCCTTTCATACCATAATAATATCATTATTATATATTGTCTGACATATTTTGTCAATAAATATATCTATCCCAGTTCAACAACCGTAACACCCGAATCGCCCTCGCCAAAAACTCCGAGACGGTATGATTTTACATAGGACAGCCTTTTTAAGTAAGCATGAATTCCCACCCGAAGTTGGCCTGTTCCTTTTCCGTGAATTATTCTCACCTGACCAAGAGATGACAAAAGGGCGTCGTCAAGGAATTTATCTATCAGCATTATTGCAGATTCAACCGTTTCTCCCCTGACATCAAGTTCCGGTGATAAAGACATGGTTTTTGAAAAAGATTCTCCCGAAGATGAGGATGTTTTTTTCTTTTTCGCCGGTTCTCCCGTTTCTTTCTTTTTTCTCACATCTTTTATGTTGACGGTGACTTTCATAATTCCCACTCTCACCTGAAAATCACCTTTTGCATCAGGTAAAGTGATGACAGAACCTGTCTGACGCATTGAAACAATTTCGACATCTTCACCGGGTTTAACAGATTTCGGCGGTTTGAAACTCTCTTGTGCAGAGAAAACAGATTTTGCCATTTTTGAAGAGTTGGCTTTCATTTTTTCTCCAAGTTTCTTTCTTGCCTCTTCCATTTCTTTCATCATATTTTCCTTGTGTTGCTTTTGCTTAAGGCTTCGCATTTCTCTGATGATTTCATCGGCTTCCTGCTTTGATTTCTCCAAAATCTCCTGTGCTTCTTTTCTTGCCCTTTCTATGATTTTGTCACTTTTTCTGGTAAGTTCTTCGTTTTTCTGAGCGGTATCCGACTTTAATTTTTCAGTTTCTTTTCTGTATATGGAAGCCTTTTCTCTTTCTTCCCTTGCTCTTTGTCTGCTTTTTTCAAGATCTGTTAAGATATCTTCCATTTTAATGTTTTCAGCATTTATATATTTTTTTGCATTTTCAATGATTTCATCATCAATTCCCAATCGGGATGAAATTGCAAAGGCATTACTCTTTCCGGGAACACCGATTAAAAGTCTGTAGGTTGGTCTTAAGGTGTCAACATCAAACTCACAGGATGCATTTTCAACCCTTTTTGTGGTCATTGCGTAGGTTTTGAGTTCGCTGTAGTGGGTTGTGGCGGCGGTTTTTGCCCCCAGAAGACGTACACGCTCAAGTATGCTCATGGCAAGGGACGCTCCCTCTATGGGATCAGTTCCTGCTCCAAGTTCATCAAAAAGGCAGAGAGATTTTTCATTGACATTTTTTAAAATTTCAACAATGTTTACCATGTGAGATGAAAATGTTGAAAGGCTTTGCTCAATGCTCTGCTCATCTCCAATGTCTGCATAGACTTCATCAAACACCGAAATTTCAGAGCCTTCCGATGCAGGAATGTGGAGCCCCGACTGTGCCATCAGAGTCAGAAGTCCGACAGTTTTTAAAACAACTGTTTTACCGCCTGTGTTGGGGCCTGTCACAACCAGAGTGTCAAATTCTTTTCCAAGGCGTATGTCAGTTGGAACAACTGTTTTACAGTCCAGAAGAGGATGACGCGCTTTTTTTATGTCAATTCGTCCGATATCGTTTAAAACCGGTCTGAAAGAGTCGGTTTTAAGGGCATATTTTGCTCTTGCAAAACAAAAGTCCAATTCGGAAATTGTCAGATATGTCATTTCAATAAGTTTTGACTCCGAGGCAATTTCTTCTGTCAATGCCATAAGAATTTTCTCGATTTCTTCTTTTTCTTTAACTTTAAGTTCCCTGATTTTGTTGTTTTCGTCCACAACGCTCATGGGTTCAATAAAAAGTGTTGCACCTGACGATGAAGTGTCGTGAAGAATACCTTTGATTTCGTTTCTGTATTCTGCTTTGACAGGAACAACATATCTGTCACCCCTCATTGTTACAATGTTTTCCTGAAGATATTTCTGATAGGTTGAAGAAGAGGTGATTTTGTGAAGAGCATCTCGTATGCGATTCGTACATGAAGAAAGGTTTCTTCTGATGTCCCGAAGTTCACTGCTTGCAGAGTCTGCCACGTTTTCCTCATCAAGAATGCATTCAGATATTTTTCTTCTCAGTGCTTTGTCGGTGCAAAGAGCCTCAAAATGTTCTCCCAGAACGTCGCAGGGAATTTCATCAGGATATGCTTTAAGGCTTTCGGCTGTTTCCAAAACCTTACCCACTCCAAGAATTTCTCCCGGAGATAAAATCCCGCCCATGTGGGCTCTTTTGAGGGATGAGCGCACATCATTTGTGCATCTTATGGGTGCAGGACCTTTTTTGGTTAAGAGCGTGATCGCCTCTGCAGTTTCCGACTGCATAAGATTAACTTTTTTTATGTTTGCAGAAATTTCGGGATTCATGGCTCTTTTCTGGGTGATATCCATCACCGCGCAGGATGATAAAAGAGCGCAAATCTTATCAAATTCAAGGGTTTTTGTTGCTTTAAGGTTCATATCTATCTATCCTTCATTAATTTTCCGTTAATAACCGTTTTAACAAGAGTGTCTCCCTCATACTGAAGTTTGAGAGAAAAAAACGGAGTGTTTTCATCCTCAATGAGTTTCAGAAAAATCCTGTCTCCTTCCCACAAATTGAGAGAAAGAATCTCATCTTTAAAAATCCATTTGAGTTCGCCCTCATCGCAGGAAATGAATTTGTCAGTGTCGGATGTGGCTGTGAAAAGATGCATATGCTCGGTTTCATATAAATCTGACACGAAAGTTACGATTCCTCTGTATTTAAAATCCGAAACCACAATTCCCGTTTCTTCAAAGGTTTCTCTCAACATACAATCTTCGGGACTTTCGCCTTCTTTGAACTTTCCGCCGACGCCTATCCATTTCCCTTTGTTTTCATCGTTTTCTTTTTTCTTGCGGTGCATCATGAGATATCTGCCCGAGTTTTCTATATAACACAGTGACGTTTGCTTCATATCCATACTCCCCCATATTATATATTATTCTATCACAAAATATGGTGTTTGTAAACATATTCCCATACATAAAAATCAAGGGGATGCAAAGGGACTGTAAATTAATTCAGCAAATTAATTTACAGTCCCTTGATGACAATCAGGTAATTTTATATTTACGACTCAAGAATATTACATAATTCTCTTATGTTTTCAATAACATAATCAGGTTTCACATCACTTTTTTCAATATCTTCCCTCGTCCCCTCACCGCTGAGCATGAACGCAGTTGTTATTTTTGCGTTTTTTCCGCAGGCAATGTCTGTGTATAGTCTGTCACCCATAACAAGGGTTTCTTCAGGTGAAAACCCTGCCTTTTCCATTGCAAGAAGTGCCATATCAGGCTGAGGTTTTCCGATGAAATAGGGCATTTTCCCCGTTGCATGGCAAAGCATCTGACTAAAGGATCCGCAGTCGGGAGCATAGCCGTAGGATGTGGGGCAAACCCAGTCGGGGTTTGTTGCAACATAGGCAATATCTTCTTTTAAAAGTATGCAGGCATCTTCAAGTTTTCTGTATGTAAGTTCTGTGTCATATCCCATGCAAAGACAGTCTATGCCGTCTTCCAGTCTGTCTGTTACGGGAAGACCTGCTTCCCTTAACTGTTCTTTGAAAGATTCTGTTCCAAGAACGTATATGAGATTATAATTTTTCTTTTTTAAATATATGACAGTTGCATTTGCAGAGGTTAAAAAATCGTCTCTTGTTGCATCAATCGACATTTTCTTCAGTTTTTCGATGTATTTGTCAACGCTCTTTGAGGAATTGTTGGTCATAAAAATATATCTTCCGCCAATTGACTTTACATATTCCAGAAAATCAAGAGTGCCGTCAAAGAGTGTGTCACCAAGATATATTGTTCCGTCCATATCAAGAAGAAACAACTTTTTCTTTTTTAACTGTTCCATCCCGTTTACCCCCAAAGTTCCCTTTTGCCCGTTGATACCGCTGCAGCACCGCAATCTATTGCCTCTTTGATTTCATCCGTTGTCTCAATCAGGCCTCCGGCAACCACAGGCATTTTCAGTCTGTCTTTCAGTCTTTTTATGACTTTGGACATTGTTCCGGGCATAATTTCTATCATATCTGCTTTGGAGGCTTCGGCGGATTCAACAGTTGTATCTATGGACTGAGTGTCCACTATAAAAAATCTCTGAACACTGAAAAGTCCGAGTTTTCTTGCAAGTTTTATGATGTTTGTGCGGGTGCTGATTATTCCGTCCACTCCCTGACTTTTGACAAAACGGATTCCATATTCATCCCTGCCGATTCCCTCGGCAAAGTCAAGATGAATGAAAATTTTTTTGCCACAGTTGTGCACCATTTCTGCCTGATTTTTGATTTTTTCGATATTGGGAGAGAGCAAAAAGATGATTTCAACACCTGATTTTATGGCAATTTCAAGCCCTTCATCGCTTTTTACTGCCGCTATAATTCTTGCAGATTTCATTTTTAGCCTCCTGTGTTTTTAAAATTTTGTCATATTCCGGCAACTCCGGTTTCCCTTGCGGTTTTTACAACCGCCTCAGCAACCGCCTTTGCCACTCTTTTGTCAAGAGCGGGAGCGATGATGTTTTCTTCTGTTATTTCATCATCAGGAATGAGAGATGCCAGGGCAAAAGACGTTGCAACTTTCATTTCCTCATTGATGCAACTGGCTCTTGAATCAAGAGCGCCTCTGAAAATTCCCGGAAATGCCAGAACATTGTTGATCTGATTCGGGAAATCCGATCTTCCTGTTCCCACAACTCTTGCTCCTGCCTCTTTCGCAAGATCGGGCATAATTTCAGGAACAGGGTTCGCCATGGGGAAAAGTATGGAATCGGGCGCCATGGATTTCACCATTTCGGGAGTGACAACACCGGGTGCAGAAACACCTATAAATACGTCTGCTCCTTTCATGGCGTCTTTAAGATCACCTTTTTTCCTTTCAAGGTTCGTGACTTTTGCAACCTCCTCCTGTGCAGGGTTGTTGTTTTCATCGCCAAGACAGATTATTCCGTGACGGTCACAGAATGTGAGATTTTTGACACCGATATTAAGAAGATGTTTTCCTATTGCAATTCCTGCAGAGCCTGCTCCGTTTATTACTACTTTCACCTTGCCAATTTCCTTTTTCACAAGTTTAAGGGCATTGATGAGGGCAGCGGCAACAACAATTGCAGTTCCGTGCTGATCGTCGTGGAAAATGGGAATGTCGCATATTTCTTTCAGTCTTTTTTCTATTTCAAAGCATCTTGGTGCTGAAATATCCTCAAGATTTATTCCGCCAAAACTTCCTGAAATAAGATGAATTGTGCGGACAATTTCGTCAACATCCTTTGATTTTATGCAAATTGGGAAAGCATCAACATCTGCAAATTCTTTAAAGAGCGCACACTTTCCTACCATTACGGGCATTCCTGCCTCGGGACCTATGTCCCCCAGACCCAAAACCGCAGTTCCGTCGGTAATTACGGCAACAAGATTTGAACGTCTTGTGAGATCATAGGATTTATTAACATCTTTGTTGATTTCAAGGCAAGCCTCTGCAACACCGGGGGTGTAGGCAAGGGAAAGATCCTCCCTTGAATTTATCGGAGCGCGGGAAACGACTTCAATTTTCCCTTTCCATTCATAATGTTTTTTTAAAGATTTCTGTCTGATATCCATTTTAGTCCTCCCATGGGAATTTGTACTGCATAAGACCGAGTCCGTCACGAACTTCAATAATTTCCTTTTGTACCGATTCATTTATTGGAACGCCGTCTTTTCTTGCAAGGCGCACAAGGTGTTCTTTTTCACCGGCAGTATAGATTCTTTCTGCTCCCGGTGCTTTTTTTGATGCTCTCACGCTTCGGATGATGTCTCCTGCTTTCTTTCTGCAAAGTTCTTCCCCGAGGAAGTGATTTGTGTCAATTGCAATGAAGAAGTGACCGAGATGATATGGCGATTTGTTGCCATCTGCATCCTTTCCGTCAAGAGCCTTTCCGTAAAATCCGTCCTGTAGAACTGCTGAGAGAAGTTCAACCACCATTGCATAGCCATAACCTTTGTAGCCGCCAAGGGCTTCACCGATGCCTCCAAGAGTTGTGAGAGCCGCAGTTCCTCCTCTGATCATTTTGAGAGCCTCTCCTGCATCACCCTCAACAGGTTCACCGTCTTGACCGATTATGGTTCCCGGATGAACGTCCTCACCGATTCTTTCGTAGTATTCAACCTTACCATTCTGAGTGATTGACGAAGCACAGTCAATTAGAAAATCAAAATCTTCATCTGTGGGGATTCCTATGGTAAGTGGATTTGTTCCAAACATTCCCTCAACACCGAAGGTTGGTGCAACAGAGGGACGGGCGTTTGTTCCGGTCATGCCGATGCATCCTTCTTTGCACGCCATCGAAGGATAGTAACCTGCTATTCCGTAGTGACAGGAATTTCTCACAACCACCATTCCCATACCGTACTCTTTTGCCTTTTCAATTGCCATCTTCATTGCCTTGTAGCCTATAACCTGTCCCATTCCGTCATGTCCGTCAACAACGGCGGTGGTTGGAGTTTCTTTTATTATTTCAAAATTGGTGACGGGATTTTGAATTCCGTCTCTGATTCTGTCAAGATATACGGGTTTAAAACGGTTGACACCGTGAGATTCAATTCCTCTTTTGTCAGATTCCAGAAGTACATCTGCACAGATTTTCGCGTCCTCTTCCGGGACTCCGTACCCTACAAATGAATCAATCACGAAATTGGTGATTGTGTCCCAATCAACAATATTTGTCTTTGCCATATTTTTTGCCTCCATACTGTTTTTTTTGCATAAAAAAATACACTTATTCTGTAAAAAACAAGTGCACTCCATATCTCCATGCACTCTTATTATAATTCAAAGAAGGTGTGATGTCAATAGATTTTAAACATTTATTCTGCTATTTTTTAATTGATTTCTTATATTTAAGAGGTGTCACACCATAGGTGGTTTTAAAAAGAGATATAAAACTTGAATAGTCCGAAAATCCGCTTTGCTCTGATGCTTCCGTAACGGTTGCACCATTTGACAAAAGCATGGTCGCATTGGCAAGTCTTTTTTTCTTGAGGTATTCTCTTGGTGACACCAAAAGTGCACTTTGAAAATGACGCTCCAAGGTGTTAACACTGACTCCGGCTTTTTTTGCAATGTCCGAAATGCGAACGGGACAAGCAAATTCAGCGTTTATGTATTCTATGGCAAGACTCACGTCATCAAAATGCTTTTCTCTCTCCCCTTGCGCTCTGGCATCATAAAGAAGATTCATAAGATCAAAAAAATTACAGTAGTTTTTTGTAGGAGTTTCATCTTCATCTGTCAGCTTGTGACAAACTGATATGAGTTTTTCAGTATCTTCGGGGGACAAATTCAGGCAATTTTCCTGACCTATATTTCTTTTGAAAAACATATCAAAAAGATGCTCATTTCCCAAAGGCGAAAAGGAAATACAAAAATGCTTGTGAACTTTTTCGCTGTGATATACACAATGATGATATTCAAAGGGTCTTGTGATTATTATGTCGCCGTACTTAATGGGATATATATTTCCTTCCACCACAAAAGAAACATCGCCGCTTATGTTGATGTATATTTCACATTTATCGTGAATATGAGACTCAAAAACATTATGAATCGAATCATAGGTTGCCTCTGCATAAACCGCAACGAAATCAAATGATTTTATTTCTTTGAAGGTTTTTCTTCCCACTGTTCTCATCAAAGTCACCTCATGGTGATTTTATCATATTTTATGGTGAAAAATCAATATTTTTCTTGTTTTTTTCTGATATTATTAGATTGTAGTTGTAAATTTGAAATTTTAGAAAGGAATTTCAATAATGGGATATATACTTATTATTTTTTCATCATTTTTAACTTCGCTGATTTTTGCAATCGGCAAGGTCTATCAGCTTTGGGAAGGCTCCGGTGTGAAAGAAGGCTACAGATATACCGCCTTAACCGGCATTTTTACTGCAATTATTTTTCTTGCAATCAACAAATTCAAACTGGGGTTTGCTCCATATTCTTTGATTATGTGTTCTCTTCAGGCAATTCTTGTCACTTCCTATACAATTTTAAGCTTTCAGCTTTTAAAAATGGGAACAATGGCACTCTACACCATTTTCCTCATGACCGGAGGAATGATTGTTCCGTATTTTACGGGAATTATTTTTCTTGATGAGTCTTCCACCATTATGAACTCCTTGGGTCTTATTGTCATAATTGCAGGAGTAGTGCTGACAAAGTTTTCAAAAGAAAAAGTCAGTGCAAAACAACTGATGCTTTGCATTATTGTTTTTTTCTTAAACGGTGGAGTGAGTGTTGTATCAAAATTTCATCAAATTGAAACATTCTATGCCACTGTACCATCAATTGAATTTACAATTTGGGGTTCCTTGACAAGAACTGTTCTGTCAGTGATTGCTCTGATGTTTTTGAAAAAGAACTATGTGACAAATGAGAAAAAAGAAACAAGCTCACAAAAAAATAAATGGGTGTATCTTTGTGTTGTTTCGGCAATTTTTACGGGATTTAGCTCAATCCTTCAGCTAAACGGCGCATCTGATATTCCTGCAACAGTTCTCTACCCTCTTATCACCGGTGGAGCAATAGTGTTCACATCACTTTTGGGAGCAATATGCTTTAAAGAAAAGCTTTCAAAAAATGTTATTGCAAGTATTCTTCTTTGTACTACGGGACTTGTAATATTTTGTATATAAATGATAAAAAAGGAGAACGGTTATGAAAAATATACTCTACGGTGACGGAATTCACGATGATTATCCGGCAATCCAGGAAATGCTGGACTCCGGTGCATCTTTGGTGTATCTCCCATCACCAGAAAAACACTATGTTATCAGTTCAACACTAAAACTTCATTCAAATCAGGAGCTTAGGCTTGACAGATACACTCACATCTGCCTTGCGCCAAATTCCAACTGCACAATGATTGAAAATGCCGATGTTGAAAACTTTAATGAAAACATCACAATCTCGGGGGGAATCTGGGATATGAATCACTGGGAGCAATACCCCAATCCCCTGCACTATCCAAATCCCGAAACGGGCATGGTGTACAGCGAGTGGGTAAAAGAAAACAAAATTGACAAATCCGTCCGTCAGAGATTTGGAACATATCTTGGAATGTGCTTTGTGTTTAACGGCATAAAAGGTTTTACCATGAAAGATCTTACCATAAAGAACCCTGTCACCTTTGGTGCAGACCTTACATATGTTGAAGACTTTACCATTGAAAATATCCAGTTTGACTACACCGAAGGAAGCCCGAAGCTATGGAATATGGACGGAGTTCACGTTGAGGGCGGATGCAAAAACGGCGTTATAAGAAATCTTAAGGGAGCGTGCCATGATGATATGGTTGCCATAACATCTGATGATTTTGTTCACGGACCCGTTGAAAACATAACTGTTGACGGAATCTATGCTCAAAACAGCCACAGTGCAGTGAGACTTTTGTCTGTAAAAAATATTTTGAGAAACGTTCATATAACAAATGTGTATGGCACCTTCTATGCCACTACAATTGTAATTTCAAAATTTTTCCCCGGTGATACGAGAAGCGGATTTGAAAATATAACAATTGATAACATTTATGCTTCCTTGTGCAAAGGAACAAAGGATGTGCCCGGCAACAGAAGACCGCTTATCTGGATTGCGTCGGATATGGACATCAAAAACCTCTCTATCTCCCATGTTCACAGAAACGAAACAGTATGCACAAATCCCACAATAGGCATTGATCCCAATACCTGTATAACCAATTTGTGTGTTGATTGTGCAACTCAGACCAATTCTCTCTCCACTCCTATGCCCTTTCTTGTAAATCAAGGAAGGATAGAAAATCTATACCTTTCAAGAATTGATGCAGGTGATGATGAAGTTCTTGTGAACGAGGGAGAAATTTTGTCTCACTGATTGATTTTCAATCTGTGAGAATTAAATGCACCTGAAGGTGCATGAATTGACAACTGACGTTGTCATGAATTTTCGCTTCGCTCAATGAATTGAATCCCAAGGGGATTCATTAAAGTTCAAACTCGTCTATGGCGAGTTTGTTCCATAATGTTTGCATAGCAAACAATTCATGAAACCGAGGTTTCAATTCATGTCAAAGACAAATCATGACGGCTTCGCCGTCAATTCATTGCCTTAAGCAGTTGCGTCAGCATCCGAACCCGTTTTGGGTGTGTGTTTTTACGCCACTGCTTTGTTAAAATACTCGCAAATGCGTCAGCATTTACTGTGTTTTTGCCTCGCACTGTCGCAAA
>JAZQJX010000090.1:0-18490 GCA_045541875.1 Clostridia bacterium
TGCCACTGATAAAACTGCTCACATCTCAAACGGATTATTTTTAGGAGAATTTTACTGCGGAGGTCGCAGATGGGCTGTCGCCCTTCAAGACCGACAAATTGAAAGGCTTCAAAAATAATTCGTTTGAGACAACAGGGGTTCGAGTCTTACTGCACTAAATATTGTATTTCGTCTGTTTTCTTACAGAAATGGTTCTTGATTTGATAATTAAAGGTGATATAATTGTAATAAGTGATATAGGTGGTGATTCTGTGAAAATTCTTAATTTTGGCTCGTGTAATATTGATTATGTGTATTCTCTTGACCACATTGTAGAAGCGGGTGAAACGGAAACAACATACAAGTTTGAAACTTTTCCGGGAGGGAAGGGGCTAAATCAATCAATAGCAGTTGCAAAAGCCGGCGTAAAAGTGTGCCATGCAGGATGTGTCGGATGTGATGGTGAGATATTAACAAATATTTTGATGAAAAATGATGTTGATATTTCTTATATCAGTAAAACTGATGAAAAAAACGGTCATGCCATCATTCAGGTCAGTAGTGAAGGCGAAAACTCTATATTTCTTTATCCCGGCTCTAATGAAATGATAACGAAAAATTATATAGACTTTGTACTTGAAAATTTCGGGCGTAATGATATTATTCTTTTGCAAAATGAGATAAGTAATGTTGAATACATAGTGGAAAAAGCTTACCAGAAACAGATGTGCATTATACTTAATCCGTCGCCATTCAACGAAAAACTTGATAAAATTGACTTTAATAAACTTACATATATCATATTAAATGAGATAGAGGCTAAGGCGATTTCAGGATGCGATATTCCTGAGGAAAGTTTGATATACATTAAAAATCAATATCCAAATCTTAAGGTGATGCTCACATTAGGCAGTAACGGATGTATTTATACAGATAGCTTATGCGAATTTTATCAACCGTCATTTAAGGTGGAGGTTGTGGATACAACTGCAGCAGGTGATACTTTTACAGGATATTTTGTTGCAGAACTTTCAAGAGGAACTGATTATCAGAAAATATTAAAAATTGCGTCTGCGGCATCTGCCATTGCTGTTTCAAGAAAAGGGGCTGCGCCGTCTATTCCCGATAGATGCGAGGTGTTGTCTTCACTTGAAATCCTAAAAGAAAATAAGTTAAACAGTAAATCGGAGATTATACGCAAACAAATTGATAGTTATATTGAAAATAATATAAAAACTGCAAATCTTGAGAAATTATCGGAAATACTGGGTTATTCTACTGTTTATACAGGACGGTTAGTAAAAGAGGTGACCGGCAAATCTTTTAGTAAAGCACTTCAGGCGAAAAGATGTAGTATTGCTGCTGAAAAACTCCTGAACACGGGTTTGTCTGTAGAGAAAATTATAGCAGATATAGGATATGAAAACGAAAGTTTTTTTAGAAAAATTTTTAAGGAAAAGTATGGGAAAAATCCATTAGACTACAGAAAAAGAGGAGTTAAATAATATGACAAATGAACAAAGATTAAAAAATTTATCAGTTCCGCAAGGGAGTGTTGATGTGGTTTTGGACACAGATGCATATAATGAAATTGATGACCAGTTTGCGATTTCTTACTTGCTTAAGTGGAAAGAAAAGTTGAACACCAAAGCTATATATGCTGCACCTTTTTTAAACAGCAACTCGGTAAGCCCTAAAGATGGTATGGAAAAAAGTTATGATGAAATTATTAAACTTCTTTCGCTATTAGATGAAAAGGTTGATGTTTTTAAAGGTTCGGAAAAGTATCTTGATAATGAAAACACACCGGTTATATCTTCTGCGGCACGGGATTTAGCGGAAAGAGTTAAAAATTATTCCCCTCAAAATCCGCTGTATGTCGTGGCAATAGGAGTTATAACGAATATTGCTTCTGCAATACTATTAAATCCTGAGGTTGCCCAAAATTCTGTTGTAATTTGGCTGGGCGGTCACGCACTTCATTATCATCACACAAAGGAATTTAATATGTATCAGGATGTTGCTGCTGCAAGGGTTGTAATGCAAAGCGGAGTCCCCTTCGTTCAACTTCCCTGTATGGGTGTGGTAAGCAACTTTACTGTTTCCAAACCGGAACTTGAGTTTTGGCTGAAAGGAAAAAATCCCCTCGCTGACTATCTTGCAGAAAATACATTAAAACAAGCAGACAGCTACGCAAAGGGAACAGCATGGACGAGAGTGATTTGGGATGTTACGGCTGTTGCTTGGCTTTTAAATGACTCGGAAAGGTTTATGGAATCACGTATAATTCCTACGCCTATTCCTACATACGATAATCTTTATGCGACAGATTTTAACAGTTATCCAATGAGATATGTTTATAATATAAAACGCGATGCCCTGATGACTGATTTATTTCGAAAATTGACGAAATAGAGATAACTGACAGGCTGAATCCTCAAACACCTGCATCTAAACCATTCGGCTCTTCCAAAAAAGAACGACTATTCTGATAGAATGGTCGTTCTTTTTTGTGTTTGTGTCCCCAAGGACACAACATCATTATGAGCGTAGCGAATACTTCATTTGACCGCTTGCGGTAAACATCATTTCTCTTCAACGGACACAAAATGATGTTGCTCTTTGAGCAAACAGTGTTGTGCTTTGCACAAATGATGTGTTGCTTCGCACCAACGATGTTGCGCTTTGCGCAAGTATACGATATACTTCAAATTTTAAAATATCTCTATGGTTCGGCTTTTCAGGAAAACGAAGCTTTCATTTTCACAATTTACAAAGAGTAAATTATTTCACATCAAGCGTTGCTTGATATTTCACTAAAACCCCTTGCATCTATTTTGTAGCCGAAAACCAGAAAAAAAGCACCAATCTTGTATCAAGATTGGTGCTTTTTTCAACTAAATCCGTCTTTCGACGGAATAAATCTGCTGAAGCAGATGAAATCACTTTGTGATGAAATCCGACTTCGTCGGGATATAAAGACGGATTTAATTTTTCTCCTTTTACCCTTGTAACATTTTCCAATTTATGCTATAATTACATAAATTTTATTTTTTTACTCACAGAAAGGAAGAAACCTATGAAAAAAATCATTTCTCTGATTCTTTGCTTTGCTTTGATGTCTGCAATGTTTGTATCGGCAAACGCTGCATCAGACTTTAAAAAAGCAAAAGACTATATCCCCGGAACTTTGGAAAGTTCCAGAATCATTAACAGTGCAGGAGACAACATATACAAATTCAGCATTTCACATCCTTCAAAAATAAGCATTGACCTTTCATCAAATGCTTACAAGATGAATCTCAAACTTCACGACAAATCAGGAAAAGAACTCTGGTCAGACAAACCTGCTCAGAAAGCCTCCAGCGAAGCGCTTATGACCTATAAAAAAGATTTGTTCATAAACCCCGGCGAGTACTATTTCTCCATAATAAGCGCAGGGCAGGAAGGCAACTTCTCCTTTACCTTAACTCAGACACCCACCTATGAAAGTTTCACAGAAACTCAAAACGGAAGCAACAACTCCATAAAAAATGCATCTGCAGTTTATGTGGGCTCTTCATATGCAGGTTTTATTGCAATGAATGATGATGCAGACTATTACACATTCACTCTTCCCTCAGAGGGACAACTCACCTTAAATGTCACAAGCGAAGCAGAACAACTGCACACAAAAATCTATGACGAAACAGGAAGAGAATTGTGGTCAGACTCACCAAAGGGTGCCACATCTCAGGGATTTAGCGTTCAGAATAATCTCTATCTTAACAAAGGCAACTATTTCCTCTCCGTTACAAAAGCAATGGGAGAAGGTCAATATTCTTTCGGCATTTCCCTTGCCGGTGCAAACGAAAGTTTTTCTGAAGCGCAAAGCGGAAACAACAACAAAACCGATGCGGCATGTCCTATTGTTAAAAATCAGAAATACATCGGATTTTTCTCTTTAAATGATGATATGGACATCTACAGAATCCCCATAAACGATCCGAGCCTCAGTTTTACCGTTGTGTCAGATATCCATCAGATGCAACTTACCATTTACAATCAGAACGGAAAAGAACTGACAAATCACAACATTACTGCAGAAAAATATTCGGGAAAAGTTAATTTCACAAAAGACATCACCGTGCCTGCAGGTGCCTGCTTTATGGCTATGAAAAGAATCAGCGGATACGGTGCGTTTACGTTTTCTTTCTCTGACGGCTCCTATGTCAAAGAGCCTCCCGCTCCACAGCCTGTTATCTGCGTAAGTGTTGGTGAAAAGGGAGTTTCTTTTGATCAGCCTCCCATACTCGACAACGGAAGAACTCTTGTTCCCCTGCGTGCAATTTTTGAGGCGCTCGGTGCAAGCGTTCAGTGGAACGGTGCATCTCAAACCGTAACATCTGTCAAAGGAAGCACGGAAATCTCTCTCCAGATTGGCTCAACTGCCATGCATGTGAACGGAACTGTTAAAACTCTGGATGTTCCGGCAAAAATCATAAACGGCAGAACACTCGTTCCTGTCCGTGCAGTTTCTGAAGCCTTCGGATGCAAAGTCGGCTGGAATCAGAGCACTCAGACAGTAACCATTGACTGACAAGGAGATGTCAAAAATGAGAATCGGAATTGAATATGGCGCTCTTTTAAAGGGTTATGAAGAAAAATGGGGAAAGACAGAGGGCAGAAAAAAGTTTCTTGAAGCAGGTTTTTCCTGTGTTGACTTTTCTCTCGCAGGCACAACGGAATGGGAATATAACGATCCTGAAGACGAGGCAAAGGAAAAACTCAAAAGAATTTATGATGACCTTAAAAATGACAAAATAGAGATAAGTCAGATTCATGGTCCCTGGAGATATCCTCCCAGAGACCATACCGAAGAAGACCGCCTTGAACGACTTGAAAAAATGAAGCGTTCCATAAGAATGTGCGCACATATGGGGTGCAAAAGATGGGTTATTCACCCCATCATGCCCTTTGGAACAGAAGATATCGGCACGGGAAACGAAGAGAAAACATGGGAAATAAACAAAGCCTTCATGTCTGAACTTTTAAAGACAGCAAAAGAAGAGGGCGTTATCATCTGCTTTGAAAATATGCCCTTTGCGAAACTTTCTCTTGCATCGCCTGAGTCAATCAAAAAGTTTGTTGACAAAATGAATGATGATAACTTCAGAATCTGTCTTGACACAGGCCACGCCAACATTTTCCCCGAAATGAGTCTTGGTGATGCTGTACGTCTTATGGGTGAAAAACTTGAAGCACTTCACATTCACGACAACGACGAAAAAGATGACCTCCACTGGATTCCAACCATTGGAACAATTGACTGGCAGGACTTTGGAAAAGCCCTTGGAGAAATCGGTTTTGAAGGCGTCTTTTCCTACGAAACGGAATTTTCTGAAAATATGCCAAAGGGTGCATATGAACTTATGAATAAAGGTCTTGTTTCCTTTGCAAAGGAAATATGTCCCGATTTATAACTGAAATATATAGAAGTGCAAAACAAAACAATGATTTGATTATATGAAAAGGGAGTGTAAATTAACTTGATGAATTAATTTACACTCCCTTTTGGGGAATAGAAAAAAAGTCCAGACTGCAAAAAGGCAAATAATAGAAGAAAAACATCTCAAAATGAAGATGTTTTTCTACGTTTGTAATAAATTTATTCGATTTACAGACCATTTTGTAATCTATATTCTTTATTGTTACTGCCTTTTTGCAGTCTGGACTTTTTTTACATTCCCTCTTTTTAAAATTGGAAAAAGCCTTATTATTTTGTCTTAATTATTACCGCTCTGTCGTCTCCGTTCCAGTCAACTTCACATCCGAATGCTTCGGAAATTGCACGAACAGGAACAAGAGTTCTTCCGTCTGTGATGGTTGCAGGAACATCCAAAACCTTGTCTTCTCCGTTAACTTTCATAACGTTTGAACCGATTGTGAGAGAAATTTCTCTGTCTCCCTTTGTTGCGGTAACGGTTTTTGTGTCGCCGTTCCACAAAACCTTTGCATTAAGGGATTCAAAAATCGCTCTCAGAGGTACAAGGGTTCTTCCGTCTGTGATGGTGGGAAGAACATCAAAAAGAACTTTTTCCCCGTCTATCATAACCTTGATAAGTGCACTTTTTTTGATTTTTGCAAGATATTTTGTTTCAACTCTTGCCTCGTCTTTAACGTCAACATTGACATAGCCTGAATCTGTTATATGCCAGATATCTGTGTCATAAAAAGTATAGTTTTCTTTTGTGAACACATTTTCTATGTTTGTTATATACACCCTCATTGTTTCGGGATCTTCAAGTTCATAGTCAAGTGCATATCCGTTGTTGGATGAGGTTACAAGATAGCCAAGGTTATAAAAATAGTTGAAATATGACGCTTCGGGATCTTCAAAATATACATTGTTGTTGATATCGGAAAGAACTGTCATATATCCGTATTCTCCTGACGGATCAAGTTTTCCGAGTTTCATTCCGTCATTATACTGACTTCCTTTCTTAAACCCATAAAATTCATAATAGGATAAGGGCTTTTCAACAAGGGGAACTCTCGTTTCCTGACCGTTTACCTCTTCAATTTTGTAGGGGACATAAAGAATGTATGATGTTTCATCTTCAAAAACGGTCTCCAAAGATGCAATTTTCTTTTTTGAAAGTTCCTCTTTTGTTGTGTCAATAAGGTAAATGTCCGAGAAGTAGCCTTGCTGACTGCGTTCATCGGTTGTCTCATAATAAACATAATATCCCTCGCCATCTTCAAGATATGCAGGGAAGTATTTTGTTGCTTTTTCAATTTCATAGTCTTTCTCGCTGAAAAGATGTTTTTCGGTAAATGTTCCGTCTGAATATCTTACCTCTTCAATAAATTTGTAACAGTCGTTTTCCGAATCATAGTCAGAATAGACTCCCTTTTCAATAACCACCGCGTCGGGTGAGGGCTGTGACGGCATTGTGCTTCTTTGTGCCACAATTTCAAGGATTGGATTGTTGAAAATGTCGGAATAGACAATTTCTTCATCATAATAATCTGCAAAGCCAAGAGATGGAACAAGCATCATAAAACAAAGTGTCAATGCAAGTATTTTTTTCATAAAAAACTCTCCTTTGTGTTTTTTTCTATAGTATCATATGATGGTTAAAAAATCAATTTATTCTTTACAAAATATTACAGAGGATGTATAATATGGAATAACAAGGAGCGATATATATGAAAAAAATAGGAAACGTATTTATTTTAGGTGACAGTTATTCAACATTTGAAGGTTACATTCCTAAAGGGTATTCCCCTTTTTATACTAAAGATGCAGAATACACAAACGTAAATGACGTGAAAGACACCTGGTGGCACCGTCTTTTGTCTGAAACCGAGTCAAACCTTGTGAGAAATTCAAGTTGGTCGGGAACAACCATATGCCACACAGGCTATAACGGCGAAGACTACTGTGAAATCTCTTTTACAGGCAGATTTGACAAACTTGCAAATGACGGGTTTTTTGAAAAAAATAAAATTGACACATTCTTCCTCTTTGGCGGAACAAATGACAGTTGGGCAGATTCCCCAATTGGCGAAATGTTACACTCAGGATGGACAAAGGATGATTTATATAACGTTCTTCCTGCAATAGGCTACATATTCTTCCGCATAAAAGAAGTTTTAAAGAATACCCGAATCATCTGCATCATAAACAATGAACTCAAAAGCGTCATTACAGATGCCCTGAAAGATACCGCCACACGCTACGGCATTGAATTTCTTATGTTAAAAGACATTGACAAAATTGAAGGTCACCCCACAATTCTTGGTATGGAACAGATTAAAAATCAGGTTCTTGACATTCTTTGATATTCCCTGAAATTTAAAGAGGTGGCAAGATGAACAATTTGACAATAACAGATGTGCGATGTGAAATGGGGGATTCTGCCTTTTTGATTGATGACGGCAAAACCTCTGTATTATATGACACAGGCTTTGGCTTTACGGGTTTTTCTGTTGCAGATAACATTAAAAAGGCTCTTGGCAAAAGAAAACTTGACTATATTTTCCTCACCCATTCCCACTATGACCACGCCCTTGGAAGTGCCTATATTTTAAGGCGGTTCCCGAATGCAAAGGTTGTTGCGGGAAAATATGCCGCCGAGGTTTTCAAACGTGACGGGGCAAAAAGAACAATGAAAGAACTTGACCTTGCTTTTGCAAAAAAGTGCAATGCCAAAGACTATGAATTTCTCGCCGATGAACTGAGAGTTGACATTTTGGTGTGCGAGGGCGATGTTATAAAGGCGGGAGAGATGAATTTTGAAGTCATTGCCCTTCCCGGTCACACAAAATGCTCCATAGGATTTTACGAAAGGGAAAAAGAACTTTTTTTATCAAGCGAAACCCTTGGAGTTTATGACGGGGAAACCTTGATTGTTCCCTCTTTTCTTGTGAGTTACAAAGATACAATAAATTCCATTGACAAGGTTAAAAACTTAAAAATAAAGCATATTCTCTCACCCCACTACGGAATCCTTGACAAAACTCAGACATCATATTTTCTTGAAAATATGAAAGCATCATCCGAGGATGGGGCAAAAGAGATTCTGTCGCACATAAAAAATGGCAAAAGCGACGAAGAAATTGTGGAGATAATAAAAAAGAGATACTGGAAGGGATACATCAGAAAAATATATCCTGAAGATGCCGTAACCCTAAACACTTCAATAATGATAGAACTTGTAAGAAAAGAACTGGGATGAGTAAATTTTTAAAAAAGTACTTGACAAAGCAAATATTTTATGATAAAATACCACTTAATTTCAAACGCAAAGATGCGGAATAGTATGCAAAGGACTTGCCTTGAGAGAGATGCCGGATGGTGCGAGGCATCGGGAGAATTTTGCAGAACTCACCGCGGAGCGGTTGCCGTGAACATTACAGTAGGGGCAAACGGGAACTCCCGTGACAGAGTTAAGATGTGGTGGCATCTAAAGGGCATCCCAATGGGATGAAAAAGAGTGGTACCGCGGAAACGCAATTTTGATTTTAACGTTTTCGTCTCTTTGAATCAACAAGGAGATGGAGACGTTTTTTGTTTTCACTCCGAATCTTGAAAGGGGATTTAAAAATGAAAAAAATTAACACAACAGACATCACACTCAAAAAACTTTCCGAAAACAGAGAAGTGGCACTATTGTTCAGAGAAAAAACAGCCATTGCCGCCTGTGCAGATTCCCTTGGTGCAGATGCGGTTGAACTTGCCGGTGTAAAAAACCTCAGAGAGGACACAATTATATACAAAACAATTGCGCAAAACATCCGCAGTGCAACCCTTGCAATTCCTGCAGGTTTTACAGATGAAGATGTTAAAAACGCATGGGAATGTGTTAAGGAAGCGAAAAAACCCCGACTTCAGATTGAACTTCCCGTATCAACAGTTCAGATGGAATATACATATCATGTAAAACAGGATGCAATGCTCAAAAAAATTGCAGAACTCACAAAGACAGCAAAATCCTATTGTGACGATGTGGAATTTTCGGCACTTGATGCAACAAGAGCAGATGTTGATTTTCTTATTCTTGCCGCAAAAGAGGCTGAGGCAAACGGAGCATCTCTTGTGACAATATGCGACGATGCGGGAGTGTCCACACCCGATGCAATTGCTGAACTTGTGGAAAAAGTTAAGAGAGAAGTGAAAATCCCTGTATATGTTCAGGCTTGCGACCGCATAAATATGGCAGTTGCATCTGCCTTTGCCGCAATTTCAAAGGGCGCTGACGGAATCAAATGTGCAATGGCAGGAAAAGACGTTCTTCAGACAGGAGAATTTTCAGATGCCATGAGGGTTTGTGCTTCGCAGATCGGGGCAGAAATCAGTCTCGACACCACCAAAATTCACGCAAGCATTGATGATATGCTTGCAAGCATAAACCACGAAGAATACGAAAGCGAAAACACTGTGAGCGAAAAGAAAAAGATATTGCTTGACTCTGACTCATCCGTATCTCAGGTGAAAAATGCCTCTAAGGTTTTGGGGTATGACCTTTCCGATTCGGATATAGGAAATGTATACAAGGTACTTATGCAGGTCTGCGAGAAAAAGGGTGCTGTGGGCTCAAAGGAATTTGAAGCCCTGATTGCAAGTTCTGCTATGCAGGCTCCCTCAACATATCATTTTGAGACATACACAACAACAAGTTCCAATGTGTCAAAATCCATGTCTCAGGTAACTCTCAAGTGCAACGGTGAAATAATCTGCGGTGTTGCAAGCGGTGACGGCCCGATTGACTCGGCTTTCCGTGCAATTGAACAGTGCATAGGTCACCACTACGAACTTGACGATTTTCAGGTTCAGTCCGTAACCGAAGGAAAAGAAGCCCTTGGTTCTGCCCTTGTAAGACTTCGCAACAACGGAAAACTCTATTCAGGAAACGGGACTTCCGTTGACATTGTGGGTGCAAGTATCAGAGCGTATATAAATGCACTCAACAAGATTGTATTTGAGGAGGCGTAATATGAAAATAGTATTCTCAAGCCGTAACGTGAACCGGCCCTCCTTTCTTGACACTTGCCGCATTGCCTTTGACTACGGTTTTGAAGGCTTTGAAATATATGATGCAATAAAGGAAAGAAGTTCTCACCACGACAGTATATTAAGACGTGACCGCATTGCAGATGCAAAACGGAAACTTGTAAACAGAAATCTTTCTGTTTCCGCTCTTCGTATGCCCGAAAGCATCGAAAATGAAAACACAACCTCAGACCTTGTACAAAAATATGTGGATATGGCATCAATGGCAGGAATAGAAAATGTGATTGTCCGCATTGACACTCATATCCCCTATGACGTTTTAGACGAAAAACTTGCCGATGCAATTAAAAAGGCTGAAAACTCTGATGTGAGCATTTTGTTTGAAACCGTGGGACACCTTGCCCACACAGAAAATGTCATTGACATAATCAATCATTTTTCATCATCCGCAATCGGTGCTTCATGGAATGTGAGAGGCACATATTTTGATGCAAAAGAAACATCTGAGACAACCATCAAAAATCTTGGTGCCTACATTAAATATGTCCGCCTGGGAGATATGAAAGACGGTAAAACCGTTTTAATCGGTGAGGGAGAACTCGATGTTGCAAAACTCATTGCCGCTCTTTCTTCCCTTAACTATGAAGGATTTATCTGTGCATCATGGAATGAAGAAATCAACGATGCAGACATTGTTCTGACTCACTTTGCAAACTACATTTCAAAACTCAACCGTGAGAAAAAGACCTTTGACAGAGCATACTATAACAGAGACAAGACAGGCACATTTGTGTGGAAAAAATATGATGTTATTGATGCCACTTTCTCTGATGTTTTAGATACCATGGTGGAAAATTATCCCGACCAGTATGCCTTTAAATATCCCACCCTTGACTATACAAGAACCTATGAACAGTTCAGACGCGATGTTGACGAATGTGCCGCAGCCCTCATCTCTTTGGGTGTAAAGTCCGGCGACCACGTTGCAGTATGGGCAACAAACGTTCCCCAGTGGTTTATAACTTTCTGGGCAACAACAAAAATCGGTGCGGTTCTTGTTACCGTTAACACAGCCTACAAAATTCACGAAATTGAATATCTTTTGAAACAGTCTGACACTCATACCCTTGTTATGATTGAGTATTGCAAAGACATCAACTACAAGGAAATCATAGAACAACTCTGCCCCGAACTCAAAAACTTAGAGCCGGGGAAACCCCTTTATTCAAAAAATCTTCCCTTCCTCAGAAATGTTATTACTGTAGGTTTTTCTATGGACGGATGTCTCACATGGGAGCAGATGCTTTCCCGTTCTTCCCTTGTTCCCCGTGAAGAAGTGAGAAGAAGAGCATCCCTTGTAAAACCAGACGACGTTTGCAATATGCAATACACCTCGGGAACAACAGGTTTTCCCAAAGGCGTTATGCTCACCCACAGAAACATTGTCAACAACGGCAAAACCATCGGTGACAGAATGGATTTGTCAACTGCAGACCGCATGATGATTCAGGTTCCCATGTTCCATTGCTTTGGAATGGTGCTTTCAATGACATCAATGATGACTCACGGCGGAACTCTTTGCCCAATCCCCTATTTTTCACCAAAATCATCCCTTGCCTGCGTAAATGACGAGCACATAACCTGTTTTAACGGTGTTCCCACAATGTTTATTGCCATGTTCAATCATCCCGATTTTGCAAAAACCGATTTTTCATATATGAGAACAGGCATTATGGCAGGTGCAAACTGCCCTGCAGATTTAATGCGAAGAGCATCTGTTGAAATGAATATGCGTGAAATCATTTCTGTCTACGGTCAGACCGAGGCATCCCCGGGTTGTACCATGGGCGAAGTCAACGAAGACCTTGACCACAGAGTTGAAACCGTTGGAAGTGCATTCCCCGGTGTTGAATGTAAAATTATCGATCCCGAAACAGGCGAAGAACTTCCCGACGGCGAAAGCGGCGAATTTGTTGCAAGAGGCTTTAACATTATGAAAGGCTACTATAAAATGCCCGAAGCAACTTCTCAGGCAATTGACTCTGACGGATGGCTTCATTCAGGTGACATCTGCATGAGAACGCCTGACGGATATTACAAAGTTACCGGAAGATTAAAAGATATGATTATCCGAGGGGGCGAAAACCTCTATCCGAGAGAAATTGAGGAATTCTATCTGACCAATCCAAAGGTAAGAGACGTTCAGATTGTGGGCGTTCCCGACGAAAGATATGGTGAAGAGTGCTGTGCCTGGGTAATTCTTCACAAAGGCGAAACCGCTGACGAAAATGAAATGAAAGAATTCGGAAATGCATCCATTGCAAGACACAAAGTGCCGAGATATTTTATGTTTGTTGATGAATTCCCCATGAATGCGGCAGGAAAGATTCTCAAATATAAAATGAGGGATATTTCTGCCGAAAAACTCGGTCTTAAAAAATAATCCGAAAAAATTTTAAAAAAACTATTGACAAACTCTTTTTTGGAGAGTATAATACATTTTAAATTTGAATATCACAAACAACGACTGTGACGAGGACGGTCGGATTGTGAAGCCTTGAGAGAGTTGCCGGGTGGTGCGAGGCAATGGCGGAACTTTCCAATGACCTATCACCTCCGAGTCGGAGGACCGAAAGGCAGATGCCGAGTAGACTCCTTCCGTATTGCTGCGTAAAGGCAAAGGGCTTGATGGAGCCCGGTAAGTGACGGAATTTTTAAAATTTCGTAATTTGAGTGGTACCGCGGGTTATAATAACTCGTCTCAAAGAGAACTTTGAGACGGGTTTTTTGTTTTATTCAAATTTGTAACCAATTTTTATATTTTCCCAAATGAAAGGAGACAAAAACAATGGATTACAGTTTGAAAGAAGTAGCAGGAAGAATCAAGGACTTAAGAGAAGCAAAGGGCTTTTCAACCGAAGAACTTGCAAAACTCACAGGAGTTTCAGAAGAAGAATACAAAGTCCTTGAAAAAGGTGACACGGATTTTAGTTTCACTTTTATTTACAAATGTGCAAAGGCCTGCGGTGTTGAAGTTGTAGACATTTTAGAAGGAACAAGCACAACTCTCACATCCTTTGCCATCACAAGAAAAGGCGAAGGTCTTAAAATTCTCAAAAAACACGGTGTTGAATATGATAACCTTGCACCAAAATTTAAAGGAAAACTTGCAGAACCTTTCCTTGTTAAATTCCCCTATCTTGAAGAGGAACAAAATGCTCCCATGCACCTTAACTCACACAACGGTCAGGAATTTGACGTTATTGTCAAGGGTTCACTCAAAGTTCAAATCGGAAACCATGTGGATATCCTCAATGAGGGAGACTCCATTTTCTATAACAGTATCATTCCCCACGGTATGATTGCAGTTTCCGAGGGCGGATGCGAATTTCATGCAGTTGTACTCAACCCTCAGGACGGACTTGTAACCGAAGAATATCCCGAAGCGCCCATAATTGAAGAAAAGATTGCGAAAAAAGTTTCAAAATATGAAACTGTTGCAGACAAATTCATTGAATCATCCTATGATGACAAGGGCGTGTTTAACGGAATCACATTTAAAAATGCAGACAAATTCAACTTTGCTTTTGACTGCGTGGATGCAATTGCCGAGAAAAATCCCGACAAACTTGCAATGATGTGGGTTGCAAATGACAAAACAGACAGACGCTTCACCTTTGGCGATATGAAAAAGTATTCTGCAAAAACCGCAAACTACTTTGAATCCCTCGGCATAAAAAAAGGCGACACGGTTATGCTTGTGCTGAAAAGACACTATCAGTTCTGGTTCTGCATGCTTGCACTTCATAAAATCGGTGCAATTGCAATCCCTGCAACAAACCAACTTGTGGAACATGATTTTGACTACAGATACAAAGCCGCAAAGGTAAAAGCAATTGTATGTACTGCAGACGGTGATGTTTCAACAGAGGCTGAAAAAGCCGCTCTGAACTATCCCGGTATGGTAAAAATTCTTGTGGGCGGCAAAAAGGTTGGCTGGAAAGATTTTAATGTTGATATGGAACGTTTCAGCACCCATTTTGACAGAACGGAAAAAACACCCTGCGGAAACGATCCCATGCTGATGCTCTTCACATCCGGCACAACAGGATATCCGAGAATAGCAACTCATTCCTACAAATATGCCCTCGGCCACTATCCCACTGCAAAGCATTGGCACAACGTTAACCCCGACGGACTTCACTTCACAATTTCTGACACAGGCTGGGGAAAAGCACTCTGGGGCAAACTCTACGGTCAGTGGCTCTGCGAAGCGGCTCAGTTTACCTATGACTTTGACAGATTCCACTCAGAAGACATCTTGCCTATGTTTGCAAAATATCATATCACAACATTCTGCGCGCCCCCAACCATGTACCGCTTCTTTATAAAAGAAGATTTGTCAAAATATGACCTTTCTTCCATTGAATATGCAACAACTGCAGGAGAAGCGCTCAATCCCGAAGTGTTCAATCAGTTCAAAAAAGCAACGGGGCTGACTATCATGGAAGGTTTTGGTCAGACAGAAACCACCCTTTCCATTGCAAACTTTGTGGGTTCAACACCAAAAATCGGCTCAATGGGAAAACCAAGTCCTCTTTATGATGTTGTTGTTTTGGATCCTGACGGAAACGAATGTAAAACAGGAGATGCAGGTGAAATCTGTATCAGAGTTAAAGATGACATCCCCTGCGGTCTCTTTATAGGCTACTATCTTGACGAAGAAAAAACCAATGAGGTTTGGCACGACGGATTCTATCACACAGGCGATCAGGCAACAATGGACGAAGACGGATATCTGTGGTATGTGGGAAGAATTGACGATGTTATAAAATCATCAGGTTACCGCATAGGACCTTTTGAAATCGAAAGTGTTATCATGGAACTCCCCTATGTTTTGGAGTGTGCAATCACACCTGTTCCCGATGAAGTGAGAGGTCAGATTGTAAAGGCAACTATTGTACTTGTAAAAGGACACGAAGGTACAGATGAACTGAAAAAAGAAATTCAGGAGTATGTAAAAACACATACTGCTCCCTACAAGTATCCCAGAATAGTTGAATTTGTGGACGAACTTCCAAAAACCATAAGCGGTAAGGTGAGAAGAGTTGAAATCCGCAAAAATGACCTTGAAAAATTGAAAAAATAGCAGGCTGTGCCTGCACCCATATCGCGGGCGTAATTTGATATACATCTTTTCCCGCGAACTAAATTCTGCGTAATTTCTTATACAGAAAAATTGTAGGCAGTGCCTGCTCCCAAGTCGCGGGCGTAATTTGATTTACATCTTGTCTCGCGAACTAAATTCTCACGTGAATTTCCGTACAAAAAAAGTGTGCTGACTTGCACATCAACACCCCAACCCCTCAATCCTGAGGGATAGGGGTGTTCTTTTTTGTTTTATTAAAATTTCTCTGTCTCCTTCTCAATGAATAGTAAAAATTGTTTGGAATATGCAATAAGAACCCCGAATTTTTCGGGGCGTGCCCGAAGGCGTACAAGTGTACGTCGAGGGTTCGTTTGCATATAGCAAAAGGCAAAAAAATAGGGAAATATCCGAAAAGATATTTCCCTACCATAAACTGATTATATATTATTTTTGCCTTTTGCGTTCCGGATTATTTTTACATTCATTGCTCTTTGGCTTCGGCTTTTATTTTCTCAACCAAATGTGCCGGAACTTCTTCATAGTGGTCAATTTCAAAGGTAAAACTTCCTCTTCCGTTGGTGATTGCACGAAGGTCTGTTGCATATTTTGTCATTTCACTTGAGGGAATGAGGGCTTCAATTTCCGTTTCACCGCCATCTAAGGGGTTCATTCCGAGAATTCTTCCGCGGCGTTTGTTGATGTCGCCTGTAACGTCACCTGTATAATCATTTCTAACCTTTGCTTTAAGCATTCCGATGGGTTCAAGGATTACGGGGTTTGCCTGTTCAAGACCTGTTTTATAGCAGATTGAAGCGGCAGTTTTAAATGCCATTTCAGATGAGTCAACAGGGTGATATGAACCGTCAAGAAGTGTTGCCTTGAGGTTTATTACAGGATATCCTGCCAGAACACCTTTTGCCATGGATTCTCTGAGACCTTTTTCAACTGCAGGGAAGTAGTTTTTGGGAACCGAGCCGCCGAATACCTTTTCTTCAAAGATAAGGTCTTCGCTTTCGCAGGGTTCAAATTCAATCCATACATGACCGTACTGACCGTGACCGCCGGACTGTTTTTTATGTTTTCCTTCAACTTTAACTTTTTTGCGGATTGTTTCCCTGTAGGCAATTTTGGGATCTTTTAATGTTACATCAACGCCGAATTTTGAAAGAAGTTTTGAACAGATAACATTGAGATGCTGTTCGCCGAGACCTGAAATTACGGTTTCGCCTGTTTCTTTGTTTGATGTGAGGGTGAAGGTCTTGTCTTCATCCATAAGTTTTGAAAGTCCCTGACTGATCTTTTCTTCATCGCCCTTTGATTTTGGAACAATTGCCATTGAAAGAACAGGTTTTGGAAATTCGATTGCGTCTAAGATAACCGGTGCTTTGGGATCAGAAAGTGTGTCTCCTGTTTCTGTAAAGGCAAGTTTTGCGGCAACACCGATGTCACCTGCTTCAAGGAAAGGAACTTCAATCTGTTTTTTACCTCTTAAGGTGTAAAGTTTTCCTATTTTTTCATTTTCATCTTTGTTTGCATTATAAAGTGTTGTGTCGGGAGTGAGTTTTCCTGAAACAACCTTAAAGAATGACATTTTTCCCACATAGTTATCAACAACGGTTTTGAAAACCTTTAAAACAAGGGGAGCATCAGATTTACATTCAATTTCTTTTTCTTCACCTGTTTTTGCATCTTTTCCGATAACGGCTTCCGCATCATCGGGTGAGAAAAGATAGTCAGAAACAAGGCTTAAAACATGGGTGATACCAATTCTCATCCATGTACTTCCGCAGATAACGGGAACAACAATACCGTTTTTGATACCTGTTTTTATGGCATCTTTGATTTCAGATTCTGTGAATTCTTCTCCTGCAAAGAATTTTTCCATAAGTTCGTCTGAACATTCAGCAATTGCCTCATTCAAGATTTCACGGCTTCTTTGTGCAGTTTCAAGATATGCCTCGGGAATATCTTCATAGGTTGCATCATTTCCCGTAAACATTTTTGCTTTCATTTTTATAACATCAACAAATCCGCAGAAAAAGTCACCGTCTTTAATGGGGAAAGTGAAAGGTGCAATTGCCTTTCCGAAGGTGTCGTTGAGTTGTTCAATAACTTTTATGTAATCTGCTTTTATGTCATCTAATTTATTTACGAAAATAATTTTTCCAAGATTATATTTTTCAGCCAGACGCCATGCCTTTTCAGTACCTGCACTAACGCCCGATTTTCCGCTGACGGTTATGATACAGTTTTCGCAAACGCTTGCAGCCTCAATCTGTTCTCCCACAAAATCGAAAAATCCCGGAGTGTCTAAAATGTTCATCTTTTTGTCGTTCCAGTCAAAACTGATAAGAGATGTATTAACCGAAATTTTTCTCTTTATTTCTTCACTGTCATAGTCTGAAACAGTGTTTCCGTCTTCAATTCTTCCGAAACGGTCAATTAATTTACCGTTGTAAAGCATTGCCTCAACAAGCGATGTTTTTCCTGCGTTGCCATGTGAAATAAGGCAAACATTTCTGATATCCTTTGTAGCAGCCATAATTAATACATCCTCCTTTAATTTTTCTATACGGCTATAAATAAACTCTTGAATTTTTTCTTTATTTATAAAATTACCGGATAAATTTTAAGCCAAAAAAAGCTGTTACCTATTATTTTCGTTAAACATTCACATTTTCCTTTTTTTATTTGATGTTTTATATAACAAAAATACACAAAAAAATATGTGCAATTTTACCAAATCGTAATTTTTTTCCTTGTATTAAATTTATTTTTTCAAAATTTGCTCTTTACAAACAAGATTTTTTGTTGTACTGTATAAAGGCAACAATTTTTTGATAAGTAATTTTTCCGTTCAAAGA
>JAZQJX010000091.1:0-11178 GCA_045541875.1 Clostridia bacterium
TTTTAGCAACATTTTTACAAGGCCTTAGATATATTGGATTAAGAGTACCTGAAGATGGGCAATATGAACGTTTAATGCTTAAATACTATAATTTCTTATGGAAAATAAGAGACTATCTTCAAAAAACATTCAGTATCATAGCCCTTAATAATTTGGAAAAATTTCCTCGAAGAATTAACAAAGAGGATGAAGAATACAATCAGTTGTTGGCATCGGCTATTGAAAAAGTAGTTAATACTCGCAACCCCATAAAATATAATAGATACTATATACAGAAGAAAAATACTTTTTATGTGGGTAGAGAACGTTATTTTGAAATAACACTCCAACTTGCAGACAAATATGCAACTAAATATAATAGAGTGACTGTATACTCAAAAAAAGATATATCAACTAACTATTCCATTCAGATTGGATGTGTTGAAACAGATATTTTGCTTTGGGATAATCTTTCGAAAATTAGAGTTGTTACGGATTGGAGAGTTTCTATAGAACCGGCATCTCTTAATAAACTTGCAAAAATTCTAAGATGTAGCCAGAGAGTAGGAGGAAAATATGGAGAATATGTCTCTCTCATGAACTTCCTAACAAACACAGGCATAAATCTACTTGATTTTACAGATATGGGAGATGACAAAT
This sequence comes from Clostridia bacterium, assembly GCA_045541875.1. Taxonomy (GTDB): domain Bacteria; phylum Bacillota; class Clostridia; order UMGS1810; family UMGS1810; genus RGIG1828. The sequence continues at coordinate 640 of JAZQJX010000091.1, forward strand.
TTCATTATTTTTTACAAGAAATATATAAAGATACAAACACATCAAATTATAAAGATGTATTACTTAAGTTACACCAACGATTTGGACAAAAAACAAATACATTTGGAAACCACGTTGTTAGATATGCTATAATACATATGCGTGAAGATTTATTGGAAGATTTAATCCCTGAAGATTCTGATGATGCACTTAATAGTATGGATGTATATCTATCTAAAGGTTGTTATCCATTTATTAGAAATCCCATATTATATAATTTGCCGAACAAAAAAACAAATGGAAAAACAGTATCAAGAGATGTTTTACGTGCGATTGGTTCAAAACAAATTTCTGAATTTTTGCCTTATATTAGAATGAAATATTTGATCGATTCTACAGGTGAACTTTATTTTTTAAGAGAAGATGTTGAAAATTTAGACCTTGGACAAACAATAAAAACATATAATAACAAAATTACAAATTATGATAAATCTCAAGGCTGCGAACTTAAAGAAATTGATAACTATGTATATTTAGATGAATATGTAAATAACACTACTAACATTCTAAATAGACTTCTTGAGGTTGCAAGGGAGGGGAATGCCGGTCAAAGTGAAGTGAACCGTAATTTTATTTCCCAAATAAACACAGAAAACATAGACGATACTAAAATAGATGCATTAACAGATGCATTTGTGGATTCGAAAGTCTTAATGATTTATGGTGCGGCCGGAACAGGTAAAACAACTCTGATGGACTATATTTCTACAATGATGGATGGGTGCAGTAAATTGTTTTTGACTAAAACTCATACGGCATTGGAAAATATGAAACGAAGAATTAAATCTCCGGGATTTATTCACGAATTTATGGGGATTGACAGTTTTATTAATTCGTATGTAGCCGCGGATTATGATGTTATATTTATCGATGAATGTAGCACCATAGACAATAGAACTATGGTTAAATTATTGGAAAAGGCAGGAAAAGAATCATTACTTGTACTTGCTGGAGATATATACCAGATTGAATCAATAGATTTTGGTAATTGGTTTTTTTATGCAAAAGAAATCCTTCCCGAAAAATCAATTGTAGAGTTGGATAATACTTGGCGGACACAAGAACCTACTATTAAAGATCTCTGGGAAGAAGTGCGTTTTTTGAAACCAATTATTACAGAAAAATTGGTTATAGATGGTCCATTTTCCAAGGATATTGGCAAAGATATTTTTGACGATCGAATCGAAGATGAGGTTGTTTTATGTTTGAATTATGATGGTAAGTTCGGCTTGAATAGTATAAATAATTATTTTCAAGATGCTAATCCGTCTCAAAAAGCATATTATTGGTATGAATGGAAATATAAGATAGGAGATCCGATACTTTTTAATGAAAACAAAAGATTTCCTATGTTATATAACAATTTGAAAGGTGTTATTGCCGATATTCAAGACGAAGTTAATGGACTTAAATTTACTATTGATATTCCCATAATTTTAACAGCGGTAAACGTAAGAGGAACCGATCTGGAAATTGTTTCTCATACTGAAAAATCAACACGAATAAGTTTTTCGGTTTGCGTAAATGATGATAATCAAGCTGAGGAAGATTATGATGAAGCGCGAATGAAATCAATTATTCCTTTCCAATTAGCTTACGCTGTATCAATCCATAAAGCACAAGGTTTGGAATATGCCTCAGTTAAAATAGTGATTCCCCAAAGCAACTCTGAAAGAATTTCGCATGGAATTTTCTATACAGCTATTACACGAACAAAGCAAAAATTGAAAATTTATTGGAGTGCTGATACCATGGAAGATGTTATTGCAGGCTTCAATGAAGAGAAACAAAGTAGAATTAGCCTTGATTATATTAAAGGGTTGATATCTAATAGCTAAATTTAAAAATTATTTGCTGGACTTCCATCACTTTCTGTGGTACTGTTTGTGTTACCAAAGGAGGTGACACGGATGGCGAAGTACACATTGGAAGAAATTATGTGTGGCGAAAAGTACAACATTGAGAGCGATGTATTTATGGAAGTATACGGGTTGGTAGAGCAAAAGACTGATGCCAAGCTGATACGAGAACAACTGAATATGATTTATGTCAAGCATGCGCTGCTGATAGCAAAGAAAATGATTGAAGAGGGCGACTCGGTTTCGGATATGCCGGAATTTGAGGCGCTCTCTTTGCGTAAGGAGGGAAAATAATGCAAATACTTCAAGAACTCTGGTATGGGAACATACATCCGAACGAAAGGCATGGTGAGAGCAACATAGAAATGATTAAAATCAGCGACCTGATTAAAAGGCACGAAGGAACATTGCTGAAGTCATTGGACGAGAAAAACAAAGAGATATTTGAAAAATACAGAGATTGTTATGATGAACTGACACAACTTAACGAATGTGAAGTCTTCAAGATAGGCTTTAAATTAGGTGTCAGGATGCTGCTCGAATGCTACGATGACCTAGCGAAGAACCTAAAATAAAAAATTGGTGCAACCGCCATGCGAGCAGTTGCACCAATTTTTTATTTACGAGTCGGTTTAACATTTACATCAGGGTTGATGTCACCGTCAATAGAGCCGTGTTCTTCTTCAAACTTTTTGATGTTTTCACGAATCAAAACTAACACATGACTGTTTACGCTTCGGCCTTCGTAGTCGGCAACATAACCGATTTTATTGAGCATTTCTTCCTCAATTCGTATAGATACACTTTTAATAGCCATAAAATCACCTCATAATAAATATATTATGTATTTATTTTATAGCCTTTATGTGCTATAATGTTAAGAATAGATATACAGTATATCTAAAATAATTTTATGAGGTAACTATTATGAGTGAAGAATTAAGATTACACAGATGTTGTTTTACAGGGCATAGACCTGACAAAATGCCACTTGGAGAAAAAGAGATTAAGCCTTTACTTGAAAAGGCAATAGACGAGGCTATTGCAGATGGGTATGTAACCTTTATAACAGGGATGGCAATGGGAACGGATATATGGGCAGCGGAGATTGTGTTGGAGAGAAAGAAAAGAAGCAAGGATTTGCATCTGATATGTGCTTTACCTCACCCGAATTTTGAGAGTAGACGGAGTGTAACAGAAAAGATGAGATTTAATAAGATAATTAAAAAGGCTGACCTTGTAAAAGAAATCAATGACCATTACTTCACTGGATGCTATCAGGTGAGAAATGAATGGATGGTTGACAGGTCAAATCTTGTGATTGCAGTGTTCAATGGTCAAAAGAGTGGAACAAAGAATACGGTCGATTATGCAAAGAGAAAATGCATAAAAGTTGTAAATGTGCTTGATAGCATTTAAAATCGATTTTGAGGCCGACTTACGACGGCTATTAAAGGGGTTGTAAGACCAAACTCTCTCGGGTAGGGTAGCTACACCACCCAAGACATTAAAACGCAAATAAGACGGCTGTTAAAGGGCGTGTGAGGAAATAAAAAAGTGTAACCGCCAAACTAAATTGAGTATGGTGGTTACCCCCTTTTTAAATGATTAAATAGTTAGTGTGAGTGTGTCTGTATTTAAAGTGACAAGTTTTCCAAGTGGTAATGTTACGGTTGGAAGTTTGTGTCCACAAGCTATATTAGCTAAAACCGGGATATTTTTTAAGTCTAATGCGGTCACTACATTTTTTAAATATTTTCTTTCACAAGAATTTTGCACTTCGTCATATACTAGAGCGTTAACAGGATCGAAAACTTTAGTAATGTTACTGCGTCCTATAATTAACCCGTTAATCTTGTCTAACAGACCATGTTCTTTAAAATAAAGGAGTTTTTGATACATAGAACCATCAATTCCATTTTTGGTTATACTATAAGATGGATCATTTTCTTCTATAAATAAAATATCGCCAGGGTAAACGCCTATATTTGATATACCGACTTTTTGGGAATATTCATATAAAGTATCAAGATTTCCGCCAGATAATCTACCAGAACACTTTCCTGGAGAGAAAACCCAAGGCTCGTTATTGGGAGATAACTCATCAGAACTGAAATCTATTTCAAATTCTTTTTCACTGATAGCTAAACATAAATACTTGTACATTATTTGGCGCTTTTTATGATCGCTTTTTGCGAGGGATGAGTAATAGTTTGGGCCATAATAACATTTAATGTTTTTGTTTAATAGGGCACAATGTAAATATGTTATATCAGAGGAACCAACAATTTTTTTATTGCTTTGTGATATTAATTGAAAATCGAGTTCCTGTAAAGAATTAACTAACTCAATTGAACTTTTATGTGTATCGTTATTATCAACTCTTCCGCCGCGCCAAGCCAACAGTACTTCACAAGAAGCATCTTTTACAAGTCTCATAAACTCATCATGTTTTGATGAAGCGATGGGTGGAATATTCGAGACATGGAATATTTTCTCAATTTCATTATGTATGTTTGATTCAATGCTAAATTCTTTAAAAGAACTTGCAGGATAGAATGTTGAAAAGTTCATAAACCACCTCAAGTATTTTATTTTTATGTGAATTATATCAAATGTATGATAAAAAATCAAGGCTTATGAGTTGCCTCAAAAGCCTTGAAATTGGCGGAGATGCAGAGATTTGAACTCTGGCGCCGGTTTGAGCCGACCTACTGCATTTCGAGTGCAGACCCGTCAACCACTTGGGTACATCTCCAGATATGTTTGAACTCCGATTTGACGGAGAAAAAACTAAGCAAATTATAAAATTTTGTTAGAAAAATGTTAGAAATGGCTAGAAAAACCGCTAGATAAGGGTGTAAAAACAAGGTTTGAACCTCGCTTAAACCCGCGTGGTTAAGCCATTTGTATGGATACAGCTACAGTGTAACCGAGGGGATTTCGAGTGCGCCCCGTTATGACCACTTCGATACCGCTCCATATATTGAACTCAACCTTTAACATTATACTACTAAAAATCGGATTTGTAAATATCTTTTATGTAAAAATATAAACATAAATCAGATGCCCGCGTTTTTTCGGACATCTGATTTGTTTAAATTCCGCTATTAATAGTTTTCTGCTTTAATCTGGAAATATGCTTTGGGGTGTTCACAAACAGGACAAATTTCAGGAGCGGCTTTTCCTACAACAATATGTCCGCAGTTTGAACATTGCCATATCATGTCGCCGTCTCTTGAGAATACAATTCCACCTTCAATATTTGCGAGGAGTTTTCTGTATCTTTCTTCATGTTCTTTTTCAATTTTTGCAACTTCTTCAAAGAGGAAAGCAATGTGGTCAAATCCTTCTTCTTTTGCTTCTTTTGCCATTTTGGCATACATTTCAGTCCATTCATAGTTTTCGCCCGCTGCAGCATCCCTAAGATTTTCTTCAGTTCCGGGCATTCCGCCGTGGAGAAGTTTAAACCAGATTTTTGCATGTTCTTTTTCATTGTTTGCGGTTTCTTCAAAAAGTTGTGCAATCTGAACATAACCGTCTTTTTTAGCCTTGCTTGCATAATATGTGTATTTATTTCTTGCCTGGCTTTCACCTGCAAATGCAGCCATAAGATTTGCTTCTGTTCTTGTTCCTTTTAAATCTTTCATTCAAAAAACCTCCTGATAATGAAAAAAATTTATTTGTGTTATTATACCATATATACCAATTTTTGTCCAGTTAAATCTGCAATTTTAATATAGCAAAACGGCAAATTATATGATATATTATTAATATATTTTGCTACGAAAGATGATATTTATGAAAAAAATTTTAAAAATTTTAATAAGCAAAAAGGTTATGGGAATGCTTCTGCTTTTAATGCAGATGGGGATTTTTTATGTGGGTGCTTATGCTTTGCGAGAATACTCCACATTTATTTTTGGTGGTACAACAGTTCTCGGTGCCGTAACAATAGTTGGTATAATCAACCGAAAAACAGATTCCGGATTTAAAATTGCATGGATATTTCTCATTGCCGTCATGCCTGTTTTTGGGGTGAGTTTGTATTTTTATGTCAGATCAGATGCATCATCCGGTCGCATAAAGGAAGCAATGCGTGAGATACATAATTCAACTTCTCATATAAACGAAAAGGATGACTATGAACTTCATAGACTCATAAATGAAAGAAATTCCGATGCAGGAGCCTTGGTATATCTTCAGAAAAGCACTGGTTATCTGCCTTATGCCAACACGGGGGCGACATATTTTCCGCTTGGTGATGATGCCTTTCCCGTGATGATTGAGGAGATAAAAAAAGCATCGAGATTTGTGTTCATTGAGTTTTTCATAATCAATGAAAAAAGTAGAATGTGGAACGAACTTTTTGATATTTTAAAGGAAAAAGTTTATGAGGGTGTAGAGGTGAGAGTCTTATATGATGCAATGGGGTCAATGACCACGGTATCTTCAGGATTCAGGCAAAAACTAAAAAATGCAGGGATTAAGTGCGTGACATTTTCACCCATAAAACCCTTTTTGTCCACATATCAGAATAACCGTGATCACAGAAAAATAATTGTCATAGATGGGAAAACAGCATTCAGTGGCGGAATCAATCTTTCTGATGAGTATATCAACGATGTAAAACTTTACGGTCACTGGAAAGATAATTCCATAATGCTGAAAGGCGATGCTGTAAAGTCGTTCACTCTTATGTTTCTGAGAATGTGGAATGCTGTCTGTGGGACAAAGGAAGATTATGAAAACTATGCAACACGCAGAGATTTTTACTATTCCAATTATGATGACGGTCATTATGCGCCCTTTGACGACAGTCCCGTCAGAGAAGAAAGGGTTGGGAAAAACATATATAAAGACATAATTAACACATCCCGTGACTATGTATATATTATGACTCCATATCTTGTGCTTGATGAAACAATGCTTGACTCTCTTAAGTATGCGTCAAAAAGAGGGGTGGATGTGAAAATTCTCATGCCCCATATTCCTGACAAACGCTATGCATTTGCTCTTGCAAGAACATATTATCCCGAACTTATCGAGTCGGGAGTTGAAATATATGAATACACTCCCGGATTTGTTCATTCAAAAACAACCATATGTGATGATATCAGGGCGGTTGTAGGTACAATTAATTATGACTACAGAAGTATGTATCTAAACTATGAATGTGCAATATATATGTATGCCACATCAGTAATAGAGGATATGAAATCCGACTTTCTGCATACAATCACATTGTCAAGAAGATATACCTTGGAAGACTACAGACGAAGTCCTCTTTTGTGGAGATTTATCGGCAGGGTGATGAGAGTGTTTGCACCTTTGATGTAATTTTAAAAAGCGAGGAGAAATCTCTTGGTTTTACGGTGAGGAATAACCACTTTATTTTATAAACTCTGTTGACTTTTTTTGCTAATCATTATATAATACCATTGATGCGACTGCCCGGCACTGCGATTGGTTTAATCGCAGTGCTGTTTATTTTAAAACTATCATTAATTTGCTGATATAGAATTAGGAGGACATAATCAATGATTGATGTTACTGAAATCTTTGCCTGCGAAGTGTTTAACGACAGCGTGATGCGCTCAAAACTTCCGAAGGCAACATACAAAACACTGAAAGAAACGGTGAATGACGGCAAGCCTCTTTCTCTTGAAACCGCCAACGTTGTTGCCAGTGCTATGAAGGACTGGGCATTGGAGAAAGGTGCAACTCATTTTACACATTGGTTTCAACCAATGACAGGTATAACCGCAGAAAAACACGACAGTTTCATTTCTCCGTCAGATGATGGAAGAATCATAATGGAATTTTCCGGAAAAGAACTCATAAAAGGGGAACCTGATGCATCGTCATTTCCCTCAGGCGGACTTCGTGAAACCTGCGAGGCAAGAGGGTATACTGCCTGGGATCCCACCTCATATGCTTTCGTAAAAGACGGAACTCTCTGCATTCCCACAGCATTTTGTTCTTACGGCGGAGAAGCTCTTGACAAAAAGACACCTCTTCTTCGCGCAATGGAAACAATAAACACACAGGCAATGCGTATTTTGAGACTTTTTGGCAACACAACAGCAAATCATGTATACACATCAGTAGGTCCTGAACAGGAATATTTCCTTGTAGATAAAACTTTGCACGATCAAAGAAAAGACCTCATATATACAGGCAGAACTCTTTTCGGGGCAAAACCTCCCAAAGGTCAGGAACTTGACGACCACTATTTCGGAGTTATAAAGCCAAGAGTTTCGGAATTTATGAAAGAACTTGACACAGAACTTTGGAAACTTGGCGTTCTTTCCAAAACAAAGCATAACGAAGCGGCTCCTGCTCAGCATGAACTTGCTCCCATATTTACTACAGGTAATATTGCAAGTGATCATAATCAACTTGTTATGGAACTTCTGAAAAAAATTGCCCACAAACATGACCTTGTTTGTCTTTTGCACGAAAAACCTTTTGCAGGTGTTAACGGTTCAGGTAAACATGATAACTGGTCACTCATAACAGATGATGGCGAAAATCTTTTAAATCCCGGAAAAACACCTCATGACAATTTGCAGTTTTTGATCTTTTTCTGTGCAGTCATAAAGGCTGTTGATGAATATCAGGATCTTTTGAGAATATCCATAGCAGGCGCAGGTAATGATCACCGCCTCGGTGCTCACGAAGCACCTCCGGCGATAGTTTCTGTGTTTATCGGCGATCAGATGCAGGCAGTTATAGATGCTCTTGAAGTTGATGCTGATTATACTGAAAAGAAAAGGGAAAAAATGCTCACCGGTGCTCACGTTGTTCCCGGATTTTCAAAAGATACAACCGACAGAAACAGAACTTCACCCTTTGCTTTTACAGGAAACAAATTTGAATTCAGAATGGTTGGCTCGTCTCAGTCTGTTGCGGGGCCAAACACTGTTTTAAACACTATAGTTGCTGACCAACTCCGCAGTTTTGCTGATGAACTTGAAGGAGCAAAGGATTTTAAAAAGTGTGTTGTTGAGATTATTCAAAGAACAATTAAGAATCACAAACGAATAGTATTCAACGGAAATAACTACACAGATGAATGGGTTAAAGAGGCTGAAAGACGCGGACTTTCAAACTATAAAAGCACACCCGAAGCAATACCTCATATTCTTGATAAAAAGAATGTGGATGTGTTCAAATCTCACGGTGTATATTCAGAGGCGGAACTTCGCTCAAGATACGAAATTTATCTTGAAAACTATGCAAAAACAATCAATATTGAAGCCCGCACAATGTCTGATATGATAAAAAAAGACATTATTCCTGCCGTTAGTGAGTACATTGGTGTTCTTTCCGATACTGCATTTTCAAGAAAAAGCATTCTTCCCGACATAGACAGCATGGTTGAGACAGAACTTGTGAAAAATCTCACCGAACTTAATTCAGGACTTTATGCTTCAGTAAAAGAACTTGATGAATCCATCAGAGGCGCGTCAAAATATAAAGATAATGTTGAAGAATATGCAAAGTATTACCGCAACACCGTTTTTGCGGCAATGAATAAAGCAAGAGGATTTGCAGATAAACTTGAAGAAAACACAGCGTCCGATTATTGGCCATATCCCACATATGGTGATCTTTTGTTCAGCGTAGATTAATTTTTGCAGGAGGTAGATATGGATATCATCTTAATAATTAAGAGCATAATCCTCGGCATAATCGAGGGTATAACTGAATGGCTTCCCATCAGCAGTACCGGTCATATGATATTGGCAAATGATTTTATGGGTATAACAGAAAAGGATTTTTTTGAATCTCAGATTTTTCTCTATGTTATTCAACTTGGCGCAATTCTGGCAATAGCCACAGTATATTTTAAAAAACTCAATCCATTTGCACCGTCAAAAACAATTGAAGAGAAAAAAGACACATGGCAAATGTGGTTTAAGGTTATAATTGCATGCATACCCGCGGCACTTCTTGGTCTTTTGTTTAATGACGCAATGGATGCCATATCCAATTCTGTGATTGTAAGCATAATGCTTATACTTTACGGTGTTTTGTTTCTTTTTGCAGAAAAAGGAAGCAAGGAAAGCAAAGTTTCTGAAATGAAAGATATGACCTATAAAACAGCGCTTTTCATAGGACTTTTTCAGGTACTTTCCCTTGTTCCCGGCACTTCCCGTTCAGGTGCAACAATACTCGGTGCAATTTTTCTTGGTTGCAGCCGGTCTGTTGCGGCAGAGTTTTCTTTCTTTCTTGCAATTCCGGTTATGCTCGGCGTAAGTTTCCTTAAAATCATCACAAATGATTACATAATGACATCTCAGGAATGGACACTTCTGATTATTGCAATGGTTGTTGCCTATGTTGTGTCAATTGCCTGCGTAAAATTCCTTGTAAGTTATGTGCGCCGTCACGATTTCAAAGTGTTCGGATGGTACAGAATAGTGCTTGGAATAATAGTCCTTGCATATCACTTCATCCCGGTGATTGCAAAGTAAGGCATGTCATCTGTAGCAATATTTTGTTAATTTTAAGCAATATTGTTAATTGTTTTTTATGTGAATTTATTATATGATGGAACAAGAAAAGCGGCTTCGCCGCACCGCCTGCGGCGGAAGCGCGGAGCAAATTCGCTTTTCTTAAGCCATGTGCATTT
>JAZQJX010000092.1:0-17681 GCA_045541875.1 Clostridia bacterium
AACGACATGGCTACGATCCGACTTTGCTTTTTTCTTTATGATTTCTCCGGCTTCAGTGCCCATGATATTGGCAATCTGTTTCGCTTTGTCAGGAGTTATAAGGTTACATTTCGTAATTCTTGCACCGTTTTCAACAATAGCCTGTGCAAGAGCAGAACAACCGGCATAACCGCACCCGCCACAGTTTGCACCGGGCAGGATTTCGGAAATCTGATCAATTCTTTCGTCTTTTTCAATTTTAAAAATTATAGAAGCAAAAGCAAGTATTGCTCCAAATAATAAACCAATAATTCCGATAATCAGTGCAGGATATAAAATCTGATCTAACATAATTTGACCTCCTTTACACACTCATTCCCTGAAATCCGAGAAATGCCATAGCAATTAAACCTGCGGTTATAAGTGCAATAGGGAATCCCTGGAGATATTTAGGAATATTTGAAGTTTCGAGTCTTTCTCTTACGCCGGCAAAAAGAACTATAGACAAGGTGAAGCCAATTGCTGACCAAAATGAAAAACTGAGTGTCTGAAAGAGATTATACTCTCTTTGAACATTTAAAAGTGTAACACCAAGTACCGCACAGTTTGTTGTGATAAGGGGAAGATAAATTCCAAGAGCACTATACAAAGCCGGAACGACTTTTGCAACAAACATTTCAACAAACTGAACAAGACCTGCGATGAGAAGTATAAAACTTATTGTTTGCAGATACTCAACGTTAAGGGGAATAAGTATATACTTTTGTAAAAGCCAGGTCAGAAGTGAAGCAAGAACCATAACAAATGTTACAGCCATTCCCATTCCAAGCGCTGTATCAGTCTTTTTTGATACACCGAGAAACGGACAAATTCCATAGAACTTAACCAAAACAAAGTTTTCGACGAGAACGCCAAGAACTGCAAGGGACAAAAACTCTTTAAGATAACTCATTATTTTGCAGCTCCTTTCTTGTCTTTAATCATATTGTACACAGCAAGAATAATCCCAAGAGCAATGAATGCACCCGGTGGCAAAATGAACATCAATGCGGGTTCAAAGTTTTCTCCGAAAAGCGGGAAACCAAGCAGTGTTCCTGCACCGAGAATTTCCCTTACTGTACCGAGAACAGAAAGACCAAGTGTGAATCCAAGTCCCATACCAAGTCCGTCAAACACAGATGGAATTGGGGAATTTTTTGATGCAAAACTTTCTGCTCTTGCAAGAATTATGCAGTTTACGGTTATGAGCGGAATGAATAAGCCAAGTGCCTTCGATATACTCGGAAGATACGCTTTTAAAAGCATATCTATTACGGTAACAAAAGCCGCTATAACAACAATATAAGATGCAATTCTGATTTTATTGGGTATAAACTTTCTTATAAGTGAGATGGCAAGATTTGAAAATACAAGAACAAATGTTGCAGAAAGTCCCATTCCAAGAGCATTGATTAGAGATGTTGTTACCGCAAGTGTAGGACACATTCCAAGAAGTTGAACAAATGTTGGATTTTCAGTTGTAAGACCGTTTGCAAATGTTTTAAAATTGTTGTTTTTCATTTTATTCAACCTCCTTCATAAGTGATTTTGCAATCTCAAGTGCATCATTCGCGCCTTTTGTAACAGCTTTTGAGGTGATTGTTGCACCGCTTATTGCGTTTATTTCATTTTCCGATGGTGAAGAAACATTTTTCACACATTTAAGTTCACCTTTTTTACCATCTGAATACTGACTTATAAATTTTTCGTCCTGTGCTTTTGCACCGAGACCGGGAGTTTCAGACATTGACACGATCTCAACACCTGTAAAACTAAGATCTGGTGCTATGCCTACAATCATATTGATTCCACCGCCAAAGCCTTGAGGTGAAAGGTTTATGCAATATCCTGCGAATTCATTATCTTTTGTTGCTTCATGAACGGAAATAAGATTAAAATTCTTTATAGTTTCTTCATCAAAGGAAGTGATATCAATCTCTTTAAAATCAGCATCCGCAATAACATTTCTTCTTGCATCATCTGCTGTCTGAGCCTCAATAAGTGCTATTTTTTCTTCAGTAAGATAATTACAGAATGTCAAAAGTATTGTTGATATAAATACTATACAGAATAAGATTAAAGACAATTTAATTATAAATTTAATATCTTTTGATTTAGTCATTTGTCTTCACCGCCTTGCCGAAAAGTCGAGGTTTAGCGTGTTTGTCAAGAAGAGGAGTTACTACGTTCATTATTAGTATTGCATAGGTAACCCCTTCAGGATAACCGCCATATATTCTTATGACACCTGTTATTATACCTGCTCCTAATGCATATATAAACTGTCCTTTTTTACTTACAGGACTTGTAGCATAGTCAGTTGCCATAAAGAAACCTACAAGCATAACTCCGCCGCTTAATATGTGAAATAAAAAACTGAAATCAGAAAATATCATTCCAAAGACACCGACAGTTATGATATATGTTGCTGGGATTATCAGATTAATAATCCCTTTTGCAAGAAGATATATTGCACCAACAAGAATAAGAAGTGTTGATACTTCACCAATACATCCCATAGTATTTCCGAAGAATAAATCGGAAAGCGATGTAACATCTCCACCATATTTTATGACGTTTAAAGGGGTTGCTCCTGATGTTGCGTCAACAGAATTTGCAAATATGGAGAAAGGATCGTTTGGAGCAGAATAACTTGTCATTGCAACAGGCCAGCATGCCAAAAGGAAAGCTCTTGCGGCAAGTGCAGGATTAACAAAATTCTGTCCGATTCCTCCATAGAAACATTTTACAATTATAATTGCAAATGCATCACCTATAATTACCATGTAAAGTGGAATCTCAGGCGGTAGTGAAAAAGCCAGAAGTGCACCTGTGACCATGGCACTGAAGTCTTTTGTTGTATTTTCTTTTTTTGTTATCTTGTTCCACACATATTCAAAAAGCACTGAAAACGCAACTGATGTTGCAACTGTTACCAATGCATTTATTCCGAAGAAGTATAAACTTCCGATAAATGCAGGTATCAGTGCTATTAAAACATCAAGCATTATTTTTCGTATGTTATTTTCACCGTGTATATGGGGTGAATATGAAACAGTCAGATTATTCATTTGTGCACCTCTCATTTCTTTTTGCTTGCTGCAATTTTTCGTTTTGCAAGTTTGATTCTTTGTGTTATGTGATTTCCGCAAGGACATGTAAATGAACATACACCGCATTCAATGCAATCCATAACATTATATTTAAGACAAGTTTCCATATCGTCAACTTTCGCATATGCATTAATTTGCACAGGCATAAGTCCCATGGGGCAGACATCAACACATTTACCGCATCTTGTGCAAGGAGCCTCATCATCAAGATGACATTCTTCTTTTGTAAACGCAAGGATTGCAGATGTTCCCTTGATTGTAGGAACATTTGTTGAGGATTGTGCTATTCCCATCATAGGTCCGCCCATAATTACTTTTACTGTGTTTTCCGCATCATATTGCGCATACTCAAGGATACCATCAAAACTTGTGCCGAGTCTCACTTTGTAGTTGCCGGGGTTTTTTACTCCTAAACCTGCAACGGTAACAATTCTTGTGAAGATGGGTTTTCTGTATGTGATTGCGTTATATATGGCTGTACAAGTGTCGATGTTATTTACAACAACACCAACATCTGCCGGAAGTTTTCCGGATGGTACTTCTCTTCCTGTCACAGCCTTTATGAGATGTTTTTCACTTCCCTGAGGATATTTTGTTTTTAATACACAAATCTCAATTCCATCAAAATTCTCTGCTTGTTTTTTCATGATTTCAATTGCATCGGGTTTGTTATTTTCAATTCCGATATAACCTTTTTTTACCCCGAGTATATCCATAATAATTTTCAATCCGTCGAGAATTGTAATAGAATTTTCCATCATTACTCTGTAGTCAGAAGTGAGATAAGGTTCACATTCAGCACCGTTTATTATGCAACAGTCAATTTTTTTGTCGGGTGGGGGAGAAAGTTTTATGTGAGTGGGGAATGTTGCTCCTCCAAGACCGACAATGCCGGCATTTTTAATTATCTCAATTTTTTCTTTTGATGATAATGTATTTATATCGTCATATTTTTTGATGCTTTCAATCATATCATCCTGAAAGTCATTTTCGATAACGACTGACATTACATTTGTACCGTTAGGATGAGGTCGTTTTTCTATAGCAACAACTTTTCCTGATACTGATGAATGAATGGGGGCGCAAACAAAGGCTTCGCTTGTTCCTATAACCTGTCCCATTTTCACTTCATCTCCAACGTTTACAGTGGGCACACATGGTGCGCCGATGTGTTGAGACATAGGATAAATCATAATTTTTGAAGGACTTAGTTCAACTATTGGTTTATCTTTGGTTGTTTCTTTGTGATCATTGAAATGAAGTCCTTTTTTAAACGTTAATTTCTTCATAGTAATTCTCCTGTTTTATTTATGCTCATTTAGCAGATTGTTTTTAATCTCCCATAATTTTGGTGATAAATCAACATAGTAATCGTGGGGATTTTCAAATCTTTTTACCTCATCCCAAAGCGTGTCGACCTGATCTTTGCAATAGTTCCTTATTTCCTTTATATCGGGACTTTGATACACGCATTTTCCTTTGTCAAAAATTTTAACAAGCAAATCCTTTGCGGTGTAATCTTTTATAGTTTTTCGCTTCCAGGTGTGTGCAGGATCAAAAATTTCATAATCTTCACCCGACGGGATTTTTTCATCAGCAAGCATCAATACATCTGCAATTGCTTTACCGGAATCATTTGAATAAAACCTCACAACTTTTTTACTGCAAGGTGTCGTGATTTTCTCAACATTTTCCGAAAGTTTAATTTTGGGGATTTCCCTGCCGTCTTCAAATATGGAAGTGAGTTTATATACACCGCCGAACACAGGTTCTGATTTGGATGTTATCAGTCTTTCACCGACACCGAATGAATCAATGCAGGCACCCTGGGTTAAAAGATCTCTGATTATATATTCATCAAGAGAGTTGCTGACAACAATTTTGATATTTTCAAGTCCTGCATCATCAAGTGCTTTTCTGACTTTTTTCGTAAGATATGTTATATCTCCGCTGTCAATTCTGACACCACCGTTTGTAAAACCATTTGGAATGAGATATTCCTTAAATACTTTAATTGCATTGGGGAGTCCTGAATTCAGCACGTTGTATGTGTCTATAAGCAGAGTGCAATTGTTTGGGTATGTTTTTGCATATGCTAAAAATGCATCATATTCCGTTGGAAACATCTGTATCCAACTGTGAGCCATTGTGCCAAGTGCAGGAGTATTATACATAATATCGGATATGGTGCATGCAGTACCTGCACAACCTGCAATATACGCTGCTCTTGCACCATTAATAGCGCCGTGAGGACCTTGCGCTCTTCTTGAGCCAAACTCCATAACTGCTCTTCCTTGTGCAGCACGGACAATACGGTTGGTTTTTGTCCCGATAAGGCTTTGATGGTTTATTGTCAGAAGAACCATTGTTTCAATAAACTGGGTTTCAATTGCAGGGCCTATAACCTTAACAATTGGTTCTTGAGGAAATATTGGCGTTCCTTCCTCTATTGCCCATACATCACAGGAAAACTTGAAATTCGAAAGATATTCAAGGAATTCTTCACTAAACATTTTCTTGCTTCTGAGATAGTCTATATCTTCTTTTTCAAATTTCAGATTTTTGATATAATCAATTAATTGCTCAAGTCCCATCATTATTGCAAAACCACCGTTGTCAGGAACACGTCTGAAAAACATATCAAAGCATGCAATCTTATCCTTCATTCCATGTTCGAAATAGCCATTTGACATAGTTATTTCATAAAAATCAGTGAGCATTGTAAGATTAATATTATTATTCATGTTTATCACTCCGATATTTCTTTATTGCAATAAAATAAGCGAGACTAATGCCTCGCCAAATTTTTAACAATCTTTGTTATCATCACCAAATGCATCTTCAAGCCAGAAAGCGCCGATATCAAGTGCACGATATATTCCTTCACGTTCAGCCTTTTTAATGACCTTAACGCCTTCCATCAATGATACGACAACTGATGTAGCAAGTTCGAGATCAGATTCGGATTCGGTTTCAAGTATACTGATGTGAATATAATATTTTTCATTTATATCACCGTATATAACTTCATTACCGCGTTTAACAAGAGGTCTTCCGTTATATATAAGAGCGGTTTGCTCTTTTTTCTTTGCCAAAATTATCACCTCAATATAAATTATTGTATATATTGTAACACATATTTTCAATAATGTAAAGGTATAATACAAATAAACTTTAAGAATTTTTGTGAAAATGAGGTGTGAAAAATTGCTAATTTCTATGACAAGGACACTTGTTCTATATATTTTGGTTGTATTTTCTTTGCGTATTATGGGTAAAAGACAAATAGGTGAACTTCAACCTTCAGAATTGGTTGTTGCAATCATGATTTCTGATCTTGTGTCTGTTCCTATGAGTGATAACGCCATACCGCTTTTATATGGAATTGTGCCCATGTTCACGCTTGTTTTTGCAGAAACATTTTTATCATATCTGTGCATGAAATCATCCCGTATACGCATTATTGCAACAAGTAAACCTGCTTATATAATAAATAATGGTGTATTAAACCAGAAAGAAATGAAAAAGTCGAGATACAGCATTGCAGATTTAATGGAGGAACTGAGAATGCTTGATGTTCATAATATTTCGGATGTTCATTGTGCACTTCTTGAAACCAACGGAAAAATCTCTGTTATTACCAAAGATAAAACAGACAGTGTGGGGTATATGTTGATTTGCGATGGAAAAGTTCAAGAAAATATTCTTGAAAATTCCCCATATAACTACAAACAACTTCAAAGATTTATCGGAAATGTAGATATAAAAGACATATTTATCCTGTCTGTTGATGGGAACGAAAAAGTTTATTGTTGTCTTAAGGAGAGATAAATATGAGGACATGGTTGACACTTATTACTGTTGGAATAGTTTTATTTCTGATTATATTTACGGAACAAATGTATATATCTGATTTTGAAGAGAGTATAAAACACAATATTAAACTTGTACAAGAAAAAATCAGTAATGAGTCAATTTCAAAAGATGATATATTAAAACTTGAAAACGACTGGGACAATAGTAAGAATCTCATATATGTATTTGCAAACCATAATTCATTTATCACATTGGAAAACTCCGTTTCGCTCATGAAAATTCACGTTAAAAACAAGAATTATGAAAAATTAAGCACCGAACTAGTAAAATTTAAAAATTGTATAAAAGATTTTGATGATTCAAGAAAATTTAAAGTTTCAAACATATTGTAAAAAATATAATTTTACAGTTGAAATATTTTTTAATATATGTTAATATAATTGTAATGTTTAAATGTTTTGAGGTATTACCAATGAAGATAATGGGCATCGATTACGGCGATTCAAGAGTGGGCATTGCACTCAGTGATGTTCTCGGGATATCTGCTCATGGGTTCAAAACGCTCCCCAATAAAGTATATCCCAAACTGTTAGAGGCAGTATGTGATATTATTTCTGACAATGATGTGACAAAAATTGTCATAGGACTTCCTAAAAATATGAATGGAACCCTTGGACCAAGGGCAGAAATAACTCAGGAATTTGCTGAAGATATCAGAAAACTTGTTAATGATATTGAAATAGTTTTTCAGGATGAAAGACTGACAACAGTTGAAGCAACAGGATTTCTTAATGCAACAAACACAAGAGGGAAATCAAGGAAAAATATTATTGATACCGTTTCTGCTGAAATAATACTTCAAAGTTATCTTGACAGCAATGCAAACAGACTAAAAGGAGAATAAAAAATGGAAGATAATAACATTCTTACTTTCTATGACGAAAATGACGAGGCAATTGAACTTGAAATTGTAGACTCTTTTGAACTTGACGGCAAAAAATATGCCGCTCTTGCAACTCCTGAGGATATTGAAAATGAAAACGATGAATCAGAAGTTTTCATTATGCGTCTCGAAAGCGAATCTTCAGGCGAAGATATATTTGTATATATTGAAGACGAGGACGAACTTGATGCGGCGTTCAATATGTTCAAAGACAGATGCAGTGAAGAGTTTGATATAGTGGAATAATCATCAATTTGGCTCATAATCCGAAAATGCGGGTATGTATGATGCGTGAATTATGATACCCTGCGGTGTGCGTAAAAAGGATTTTATTTTAACCGATACCTTTAGAACGGAATCCTATCTCTGACTGTGGCTGTAGACCATGCACAGACAAGGGAACATTTAAGCAGTCAGGCGGAGTCCACCTGCATAGCAGGTTAAAAATATGTCCCGATGTAACGGCACAGCGGGGGAATTATGTTTTCAAAAGCCAAACTTCCTGTTTGGCTTTTTTCTTATGATATATACAACTATAATTCTAATTTTGTATGATAAAGTGGTGTTGATATGTTTAATGCAAATTACGAACTGTTTAAAGAATTCATTAAAGGAAAAAAAGTTGGAGTTCTTGGCTTGGGTATAAGTAATGTTCCTGCCATAAAATTTTTATCAGAACTTGGCGCCGTCATTCATGGTTGCGACCGCAAGATAAAAGAAAAATTTAATAAGGAAGTTTTGGAATCTCTGGAAAAGTATTGTGAGAAATTGTACCTTGGTGAAGACTATCTTGACCATCTTAATGAAATAGATATAATAATCAAATCTCCCGGGATAAAAGCAAGCACACCTCAGATTTTAAAGGCGGTTGAAAATGGTAAAATACTTACGGGTGAAATTGAAATATTCATTGCACTTTGTCCCTGTAAGGTGATAGGAGTAACAGGAAGCGACGGAAAAACAACAACTACCACCCTCATATATGAAATGCTGAAACGTGAGGGATATCGTACACATGTTGGCGGAAATATAGGAAAGCCGCTTCTTGCAAATCTTGATGATATATACGAAGATGATATGGTAGTGCTTGAACTTTCAAGTTTCCAACTTCAGACTATGAGAGTATCACCTGATATATCATTGATTACAAACATCACTCCAAATCATCTTGACTATCACAAAGATATGGATGAATATGTTGAGGCAAAATCCAACGTTTTCAGATTTCATAAACAAGGAAATAAACTAATCTTAAATGCTGATAATGATGTGACCTTATCTCTTGCAAATTCATATGAATATGAAAAAGATATGTTCAGTCGAATTATTAAAACCGATGGAGGATATGTTGAAGATGGATATATAGTATATCGAGGAGAAAAAATTCTTGACACATCTGAAATCAGAATTAAGGGAACACATAACGTTGAAAATTATCTTGCGGCAATATGTGCAGTATATCCATTTGTAAGTACAGACACGATTAAATATGTGGCAAGAAATTTTTCGGGTGTTGAACACAGAATGGAGTTTGTAAGAAAACTCGATTGCGTTTCTTTCTTTAATGATTCAATCGGATCAACTCCAACGCGTACAATTGCAGGACTTAATGCTCATCCTGCTCATGAAATTGTTCTGATTGCCGGCGGATACGACAAGAATCTTGAATTTGACACGCTTGCATCGGTAATTCACAAGAAAGTGAGTGCGCTTGTATTAATAGGTGTTACGGCGGACAAGATAAAAAAGGAAGTTGAATTGCGCGGAGAATTTCCTGTTGTTAAGGCTCAGACTATGGAGCAAGCTGTTAAATATGCTTTTTCTCTTGCAAAGGGAATGGTTGACGACAAAAAAGATGTGTCTGTGATTCTTTCTCCTGCGTGTGCAAGTTTTGATATGTACGCAAACTTTGAGGAAAGAGGAAAAGATTTCAAAAATATTGTAAATTCACTTTAACACGGGGGATGGAATGAGTATCTCAAAATATATTGAACAACTGACCGGACTTGACGGAATTTCCGGATTTGAAAATAATGTAAGCGACTATCTTATGGAGCTGTTTTCATCAAAGTTTGACAGTGTTTACAAAGACAATATGGGAAATGTTATTGCACTAAAAGAATCAAAATCCGGAAATGGGAAAGTGATGCTGGAAGCCCATATTGATGAAATAGGATTTCTTGTTAAATCAATAGACGAAAATGGCTTTTTACTTCTTTCGCCTGTTGGTGGAATAGATCCGAGAATCATGCTTTCATCATCGGTAATTGTTCACGGAAAAGCAAAGTATGTGGGTGTTGTAGGTGCAAAGCCTCCACATATGATGATGTCAGATGAATATTCACAGGTTGTCGGATTTGATAAAATGTATGTTGATGTCGGAATGACGCAAGACGAAGCAATGGCGAATATTGGTATAGGGGCAATGGTTACTTTTGACTCAGGATATGAAAAACTTAAGAATAATTATGCTTATTCAAAATGTATGGATGACAGAGCATCTCTTGCAGTTTTGATTGATTGTGTAGACAAACTAAAGAACACAGATCTTGGATATAATCTTTATCTGTGTGCCTGCGTGCAGGAAGAAGTCGGACTGAGGGGGTCTTTGACAGCGTCTTATTCAGTTAATCCTGACATCGCAATTGCAATGGACGTTACCCACGCAAAAACACCTGATGAAAGCAAGGTAAGCATTAAGTGCGGCTCGGGTCCAAGCATATGTGTCGGGCCAAATATACATCCTTCGCTTGTCAGCGCAATTCAAAAGGTAGCAAAAAGTATTGATATTCCATTTGAGATTGAAGTTGAAGGCGGAAACACAGGAACGGATGCCTGGTCGATTCAAACCTCAAGAGAAGGAATACCGACGCTTTTAATCTCACTTCCTTTGAAATATATGCATACACCCATTGAAACACTTCTTATTGACGATTGTGAAAAGACATCGGAACTTTTATGTGAATTTTTAAAATCCTTTGACAAAACGGAGGATATACTATGCTGAAAATTTTAAGTGAACTGAATGGAGTATCAGGTGACGAAAAGGTAGTTTCCGATTTTATTTTATCTCAGGTCAGAATATATTGCGATGAAACAATTGTTGATTCTATGGGAAATCTGATATTTCACAAAAAAGGGAAAGTTGACTCTGCCAAAAAGATTGCAATTTTTGCACACATGGATGAGGTAGGTCTTATTGTAACCGACATTACTGATGAAGGATATGTAAAATTTGCCCCCGTAGGCGGTATTGACGACAGAATTCTTCTTGCAGAGAAAGTAATACTATGTCGCACTCAGACTGAGGGGATAATCGGAATAAAAGCGGTACACCTTCAGTCAAAGGATGAGCGTTCAAAAGTGATTTCACATGAAGATATGTATATAGATATAGGGGCGAAAGATAAAGAAGACGCCGAAAAGTATGCAAAAAAAGGCGATTACATTGCATTTAAATCGAATTTTGAAAGATTATATAACCGCAGATTTAAGGGCAAAGCCGTTGATGACCGCGTTGGTTGTGCCATAATGATGGAACTTATGAAAGACAAATATGATG
Source organism: Clostridia bacterium (assembly GCA_045541875.1). Taxonomy (GTDB): domain Bacteria; phylum Bacillota; class Clostridia; order UMGS1810; family UMGS1810; genus RGIG1828. The sequence goes on from JAZQJX010000092.1 coordinate 11,453, forward strand.
TTGATTTGTATTTTTGTTTTACGGTTCAGGAGGAAACAGGTCTTCGGGGTGCAAAGGTTTTATCCAGAAGAATAAATCCTGATATTGCATTGATTCTTGAGGCAACAACCTCGTCTGACACAGCCTTTTCAAAATGCAATCTGCATGGAACAAATCTCGGTGAAGGCCCTGTAATCACCTTAATGGACAGAGGTTCATATTCTGACATTGAGTTTCGCAAATTCATCACAAATATTGCTGACGAAAGAGAGATTAGGTATCAGTATAAACTCACATCAAACGGCGGCAATGATGCAAGAGAAATACAAACAGGGGCATCCGGTTGCAAGGTGTGTTCAATTTCTCTTCCATGCCGGTACATCCACTCACCCAACTGTGTGTTTGATGGAAGTGATTATGATGAAATGAAGAGGCTTGTACGTGCAGTTGTCAATCAGATAAATGATTATTCCTGTAACGTATAATGGAGGGGAAAATATGGAATTGTTAAAAAAGTTAACTCAAACAACAGCGGTATCCGGTGATGAAAATGCCGTTTTATCAATAATAAAAAATGAAATTAATGATTATGTTGATGAAATATACACCGACTCTCTCGGCAATCTGATTGCAAGGAAGTGCGGAAACGGGAAAAAACTTCTTTTCAGTGCTCATACAGATGAAATAGGATTGATGGCAAACTACATTGATGACAAAGGTTTTGTATACTTTTCACCTGTCGGAGGCGTTGATGTTTATGCTTCATTATATCAAAGAGTTGTTTTTGCAAATGGGGTTAAGGGAACAGTTTGTTTTGAAAATAAAACGAATATAAAAAAAGATTTAAAAGAAAATGTTATGTACATTGACATAGGTGCAAGTGATAAGAAAGAGGCATTAAGTCTCATTTCATATGGTGACACCGCTTCTTTTGTTGGAGAGTATTATGAGACTGAAAAACATATTGTTTCAAAAGCACTCGATAACAGAGCAGGTGTCTATATTCTCATAGAATCAATTAAAAGGATAAAAAACAGTCCATATGACCTGTATTTTCTGTTTTCTTCTCAGGAAGAAATAGGACTCAGAGGTGCAAAAGTTGCAGCATATTCAATAGAACCCGATATTGCTGTGTCTGTTGATGTTACCGATACAGGAGATACACCCGGATGCGAAGTGTCAGAGGTTAAAACAGGAAAAGGTGCGGCAATTAAAATAATGGATAAATCCGTGATAACTCATAAAGGATACAGAGATTTTATGACTAACTGTGCTGTTGATGCAAACATAGATCATCAGTTTGAAATTCTCGCATTTGGCGGAACAGATGCAGGGGCGATGCAGACAGTGAAAAACGGTGCAATTACAGGTGCCATATCTCTTCCTGTTCGCTATATTCACACAACTTGCGAAAGAGCAGATAAATCTGATGTTGAATCATGCATCAGACTTGTGTGTGAAATTTCAAAAAAAGACTTTATTTTTGCATAATAATGTGATAAAATATAATTTATATAAAAAACAAGGAAGGTAATACAAATGAAAAAAATAATGCTTGGAAACGAGGCTGTTGCAAGAGGTGCATATGAGGCCGGCGTTACAGTAGTTTCATCGTATCCCGGTACTCCGAGTACTGAAGTTACAGAAGTGATTGCAAAAGAGTATAATGAAATATATTCAGAGTGGGCGTGTAACGAAAAAGTTGCTGCAGAAGTTGCAATTGGTGCAAGTTTTGGCGGAGCAAGAAGCATGACTGCAATGAAACACGTTGGACTAAACGTTGCTGCAGATCCGTTATATACAGCATCGTATACCGGAGTAAACGGCGGTATGGTAGCGGTTGTGGCAGACGATCCCGGACTTCACAGTTCACAAAATGAACAAGATACCCGTAACCACGGTAAGGCATCTAAAATTCCGGTTGTTGAACCCTCAGACAGTGAAGAGTGCAAAGAGTTTACAAGACTTGCATATGAACTCAGTGAAAAATTTGACACACCCGTAATCCTTCGTCTGACAACAAGAGTTGCGCACTCTCAAAGCCTTGTTGAACTTGGGGAAAGATGTGACTATAAACTTAAAGACGTGGAGAAAAACCCCGGTAAATACGTTATGATGCCTGCAATGGCAAAAAAACGCCATGAAATTGTTGAACAAAGATGCACAGATATTTCCGAATACGGTTATGACTGTCCATTTAACAAAATGGAGATTAATGACACTAAAATAGGTGTTATTACATGCGGTATTTCATATCAGTATGCTAAAGAAGCACTTCCCGGTGCAAGTTTTCTTAAACTTGGAATAACATATCCCATAAGTGAGAAACTTGTAAAAGAATTTGCATCAAAAGTTGATAAAATTTATGTTATTGAAGAACTTGATTCATTTATTGAAGACTTTTGTAAATCAATTGGCATAGATGTTACAGGAAAAGAGATTTTCACAAGACTTGGTGAGTATAATCCTCAAATGATCAGAAAAGCAATTCTTGGTATTGATTCTCCTGAACTTATTTCTGTTGATGAACAGATTCCTGTTCGTCCTCCTGTTATGTGCCCGGGATGTCCTCACCGTGGAATGTATTATGTCCTTAAAAAGTTGAAACTCACAGTTTGCGGAGATATAGGATGTTACACTCTTGGTGCTCTTGCACCGCTTAACAGCGTTGATTACTGTGTATGTATGGGTGCAGGAATCGGAATGGCTCACGGCATGGAAAAAGCACGTGGAAAGGAAAATACCAAAAATGTTGTTGCTGTAATTGGTGACTCAACCTTTATTCACTCAGGTATCACAGGACTTATTGATGTTGTATACAATAAAGGTGTATCAACCGTTCTTATTCTTGATAACTCAATCACAGGTATGACCGGTCATCAGCAAAACCCCACAACAGGATTCACAATTAAGGGAGAAGTTACAAGAAATGTTGATCTTGTGAAACTTGCTAATGCTGTTGGAATTGAAAGAGTAGTTGTTGCAGACCCCTTTGATCTTGCAAATTTTGAAAAGGTTGTTAAAGAAGAAATTGCATCAGACGAACCTTCGGTAATTATCTCTCAGCGTCCATGCGCACTGCTTAAAAATGTTAACTATGGTGCTCCTTGCTATATTGATTCAGAAAAATGCAAGAATTGTAAAATGTGTATGGGACTTGGTTGTCCTGCAATATCAATTAATGACGGAAAAATCAGCATAGATGCATCTCAGTGTAACGGATGCGGATTATGTATGAATGTATGCAAGTTCGGTGCAATCAAGAAAGTGGGTGCAGATAATGAGTAAGGTTATGATAGTTGGTGTTGGCGGACAGGGAACACTTCTTGCCAGCCGTATAATAGGAAAAGTTGCCATAAGATGCGGATATGACGTTAAGGTTTCCGAGGTTCACGGAATGAGCCAGAGAGGCGGAAGTGTTGTAACATATGTAAAATATGACGACAAAGTATATTCACCTCTGATTTTTGAGGGTGAAGCAGATTTTCTTCTTGCTTTTGAAGAACTTGAAGCATACAGATGGATGCCATATTTAAAGAAAGACGGTCACCTTATTGTTAACACCCAACAGATGGATCCTATGCCTGTCATTACCGGCGCTATGAAATATCCAGAGAATATAATGGACAAGATTAATTCAAAAGTTGGAAATGTTACTGCTTTGGATGCTTTGAAAGGTGCTAATGAAGCAGGTACAGTTAAAGCAGTTAATATTGTTCTTATAGGAAGTTTTGCAAAAATCAGCGGCGTTGACAAGGAAATATGGATAGATGTTATTAAAGAAACTGTTCCTCAGAAATTTCTTGAAATCAACCTTAAAGCATTTGAAATAGGGTATAACAGTTAAGGAATAATCAGTATGATAAACAGTATTTTAAAAGATAATTATAAAATCAGTGACAATCTTCTTGAAATAGCAAAAAAAGCAGACTTAAAAGCAAAAGGATTATATGAACAGGCAGAGAAAATTTGTGAGTATAATTCTCTTAAGGTTTTGAAAGCATTTGCTGACAATAATGTTTCTGAGGCACATCTCGGCTCTACAACAGGTTATGGTTATGATGATCTTGGAAGAGATACGTTAGACAGAATATATGCTCAGGTTTTTGGCGGAGAAGATGCACTTGTACGTCATAATATCGTAAATGGAACTGCAGCGATATCAACATGTCTTTACGGTATTTTGCGTCCGGGTGATACTTTAGTTGCAGCAACAGGAAAGCCTTATGACACTCTTGAAGAGGTAATAGGCATAAGGGAAGGTTCAAGTGGTTCTTTAAAAGATTTTGGGGTCAATTACCGTCAGGTAGATATGATAAATTCAAAAGTTGATTTTGAATCACTTAAAAATGCACTTGATTCGTCTGTTAAAGCCGTGCTTATACAACGTTCAAAAGGTTACGACTGGCGTGACACATATAGCGTTGATGGAATCGGAGAAATTGTTTCTTTTGTTAAATCTGTCAACAAAGATATAATTTGTATTGTCGACAATTGCTACGGTGAATTTGTAGAAGAAAAAGAACCTTGTGAAGTAGGGGCTGATCTGATTGTCGGATCGCTCATAAAAAATCCCGGTGGAGGACTTGCAATGTCCGGAGGATACATAGTCGGAACAAAAGATGCTATTGAAAAAGTATCCTACAGGCTGACATGTCCCGGTATTGGAAGAGAATGCGGTGCAAGTCTTGGCAATAACCGCAGTATGTATCAGGGATTCTTTATGGCACCCCATGTTGTTTGCAATGCAGTAAAAGCCGGGATATTTTGCGGAGCCTTATTTGAAGAACTCGGATATGAGGTTAACCCCACCACAAATGATAAGAGATGTGATATTATAACTTCTGTGAAACTTGGATCTGAAGAAAAACTCATTGCGTTTTGCAGAGGCATACAGCAAGGTGCTCCAATAGACAGTTTTGTTGTTCCGGCTCCATGGGATATGCCGGGATATGAAAACAAAGTCATTATGGCAGCGGGAGCATTTGTTCAGGGCGCATCAATAGAGATATCTGCAGACGGACCAATAGTTCCGCCATATACTGCATATTTCCAGGGCGGTCTTACTTTTGAAACTGCTAAACTTGCAATTTTGCTTGCTGCTCAAAATGTAATGAATATTTGACAATATTAAAAATGCCGCAGAACAAAAATATAGTTCTGCGGCTATATAATCAACTAATCGGGTAATCCGGTTAGTTGTTTTAATTTATATTATGCTGAAAAAAGGATAATGTTACAATGTCAGAAATTAAAAATAATAAGTTTTACAGTGCCATAATTGTATCTGATGATTTGTATCCTGAATCAAGAAAAAAGTTAGAGTCTTTTGGAATAGAGGTTTGCTTTTCATTTTGTAATGCCAATGTTTCAACTCCATTGCAAAAACATACTGATATGCAAATTGTGCATATAGGAGATAAGTATGTCTGCGCGCCTGAATCCTACGAATATTATAAAAGTATTACAGGAAAATATAACCTTGAACTAATACGCGGAAATACAGAATTATCCAGTAACTATCCGGACGATGTTGCATACAATATAACTGTTACCGAAAGGGTTACAGTTCATAACTTTAAATATACCGACGCAATCATAAAAGAAAATTTATCAGTTCAAAATTTTGTTAACGTATCTCAGGGTTACAGCAAATGTTCTTTGTGTGTGGTAAATGATAGTTGCTTTATATCATCAGATGCCGGTATCATTACAGCACTGAACAATAATGGGTGCAATGTTCTTGAAATCACACCCGGATTCGTAAAATTACCGGGATTTAACTATGGATTTCTTGGTGGTGCATCATTTAAACTTGGTGATAATATTCTTGGATTTAACGGAAATATAGAAATGCATCCTGACTATGATAAAATAAGGAAATTTTGCAAGTCATCAGGTGTTGAAGTGATTTCTCTTTCGGAACAATCATTAATGGATATAGGATCTGCTGTAATAATTAAATAGCAGTTCTTTAAAAGGAGCGCAACAATGAAGATTGTTCTCTATACAGGAACTGATGAATCACATTGTAACTATTTTGCAGAATATTTTTACAGTTTGGGTATTGAACACAAAATAGGATATGATTATTTTGGCTATAGATTTGAAGTTTTAAACATTGTTGATGTTAGTAATATAACAAATATAATTATTTGTTTTTATATCGAATATCACTTAAAGAATTATATACTTTCAAAAATATATGATGAATATCCTTATATTGATATTGATGATGCTGCCGATGTTC
>JAZQJX010000093.1:0-3275 GCA_045541875.1 Clostridia bacterium
AACTTTAATGAATTCCAAAGGAATTCATATCATGACAACCATGTTGTCATTTCATGCCGAAGGCATTTCATGTGCCATATGGCACATTTCATTTTTTGAAGAATTTGAAATTTGGATTTCATCCAAACTTCAAATTATATCAACAAGATAAAACAATCACATACATTCCCCAACCGCATAAAAGCATTGACTTTTATGCGGTTTTTTTGTATAATGATAGATGTATAATTATGCTTTAATAATATAATTTGGGGTTGTATATTTAATTGCAGAATATGACATTGCACACTTGAAATTTCAGTGCATTATCAAAAATGTAATAAAGCCCCATAGCACAATATAAAAGGATGTGAAAATATGCTAACAAAAGCACCAAAAGGCACAATGGACATTTTGCCTCAAAATTCATATAAATGGCAATATGTGGAAGAAGAAATCCGCAAAATTTGCAGAGAATTCGGTGTAAAAGAAATCAGAACTCCCGTTTTTGAACACACCGAACTTTTTCAGCGCGGTGTGGGTGATACCACAGATGTTGTTGAAAAAGAAATGTACACCTTCAATGACAAAGGTGACAGAAGCATAACTTTGAGACCTGAGGGTACGGCTGGCGCGGTGAGAAGTTTTATTGAACACGGAATGTTCAACGATCCTCAACCCACAAAAATGTACTATCTCATAAGTTGCTACCGATACGAAAAACCTCAGGCGGGACGCTACAGAGAGTTTCATCAGTTTGGAGTTGAATATTTCGGCACCCAGTCTCCTGCAACCGATGCAGAGATGATTTCTCTTCCCTGGATGCTCTACAAAAGACTTGGACTCAAAAATCTCACTCTCAATCTCAATTCCATAGGTTGTCCCAAATGCAGAAAAGAGTATAATGAAAAACTCAAAAATTATCTCAAATCCCGTTATGACGACCTTTGTGAAACCTGCAAAAACCGCTATGACAGAAACCCCATGAGAATCCTTGACTGTAAATCTTCTGTGTGCAAGGAAATTGTGAAAGATGCACCACTTTTAATAGACTGCATCTGTGATGAATGTCGTGACCATTTTGAATCAGTTAAAAAGTATCTTGATGTTATGGGCATACCTTTCTCAATTGATCCCCTCATTGTAAGAGGTCTTGATTATTACACAAAAACAGTTTTTGAAATCACTGCCAAAAATGAAAATTCCAATGGAACAATTTGCGGCGGCGGAAGATATGACGGACTTGTGGAAGAACTTGGCGGAGGCTATGTTCCTGCCTGCGGTTTTGCCCTGGGAATGGAAAGACTTCTTCTCACCATGGAAGAGCAGGGAATAGAAATCGAAAACAAACAAAAACTTCAACTCTATGTTGGTCACATTGGTGATGAAAACTCATTCTATGCACAAAAATTGGTATCAGAACTTCGTGACCTTGGCATATGTGCAGACCGTGACCACCTTGGAAGAAGCGTTAAGGCACAGATGAAATATGCCAATAAGCTTGGTGTGAAATATTCTCTCATCCTTGGCGATGACGAAATTGCCCAAAAACGGGCAAAACTCAAGAATATGGATGAAGGAACAGAGACAGAAATTGAACTTTCAGCAAAAACCATTGCTGAAAATATCATATAATCGGAGGATAAGACAATGGATTTTGAAAAATTAAACGGACTTAAAAGAACTCACAAATGTACAGAAGTTTCCATAAATGACCTTGGAAAAGAAGTTGTTCTCATGGGATTCACCGACTCTGTAAGAAACCTTGGTGGACTCATTTTCATAAACATCAGAGACATTTCAGGCGTTATTCAGACAGTTTTCTCAACTGATGACAAAGAAATGTATGAAAAGGCTGCAAAGGTGAGAGGTGAATATGTCATTGCAGTTGTGGGTACAGTTGCAAAAAGAGACGATGCAGTTGTAAACCCCAATATGAAAACCGGTGAAATCGAAATTATTGCAAAAGAACTTCGCATTCTTTCTTCTGCAAAAACACCTCCGTTCTATATTGTTGAAAACTCTGACGTTAAAGAAGAACTTCGTCTTCAGTATCGCTACCTTGACCTCAGACGTCCTGATATGCAAAGAAGAATGATGCTCAGAAGTCAGGTTGCAAAAATCGTCAGAGACTATTATTCCGAGAACGGATTCAACGAAATTGAAACTCCGATTCTCATAAAAAGTACTCCTGAAGGTGCAAGAGACTATCTTGTACCCAGCCGTGTTCACAACGGAAATTTCTATGCTCTTCCCCAGTCTCCCCAACTTTACAAGCAACTTCTCATGCTTTCGGGAATGGACAGATATTTCCAGATTGCAAAATGCTTCAGAGACGAGGACTTGAGAGCCGATAGACAGCCTGAATTCACTCAGATTGACCTTGAAATGTCTTTCGTTGAGGAAGATGACGTAATGACAATAAACGAAGGACTCTTAAAGAGAGTTTTCAAAGAAGTTAAAGGAATTGACCTTGAAACACCTTTCCTTCGTATGCCATATTCCGAGGCTATGGACCGTTTTGGCTCAGACAAGCCCGACACTCGTTTCGGTCTTGAAATTAAAGACATTTCTGATGTTGTCAAAGGCTGTGATTTCAGCGTGTTCACAGGAGCATTAGACAATGGCGGAAGCGTGAGAGCGATTAACGCCAAAGGTCTCGGCGATAAAATCTCCCGTAAAAATATTGATTCTCTCGGTGAATTTGTTAAGACCTACAAAGCAAAAGGTCTTGCCTGGATAAAAGTTAACCCTGACGGCATCCAGTCACCAATTGCAAAATTCTTTGATGAAGAAACAATGAACGCAATCTTAAAAGCAGTTGATGCTGAAGAAAATGACGTAATCTTCATTGTTGCAGACAAAAACAACGTTGTTTTTGCATCTCTTGGTGCTCTTCGTATTGAAATTGCAAAAAGATATGATCTCATAGATCCCGAAAAATATAACTTCCTCTGGGTGACAGACTTCCCGCTTTTAGAGTATGATGAAGAGGAAAACCGCTTTGTTGCAATGCACCATCCTTTCACAGCACCAAAAGATGAAGACCTTCACCTTTTGGAATCCGATCCCGGAAAGGTGAGAGCAAAAGCATATGACATTATCTTAAACGGTGTTGAACTTGGCGGAGGAAGTATGAGAATATATAACTCCGAACTTCAGGAAAAAATGTTTGAAGTAATTGGTCTTACCAAAGAAGAAGCAAACAACCGCTTTGGATTCCTCATTGAAGCCTTCAAATATGGCACACCCCCTCACGGCGGTATGGCATATGGTTTTGACAGAATGCTCATGCT
>JAZQJX010000094.1:0-38174 GCA_045541875.1 Clostridia bacterium
GCATAAAACTGCTACAACAGTTTTACGCATCCTTCTTTTTTCAGAGAGGCTATCAGGCTAATATGAAAATCCCACAAGCCTAAAACTCTTGTGGAATTTTTAAATAACACATATAATTACTTTTCCCTAAAAATGATTCCCAATACATCCGGACCTGAATTTATAGCAATAATAGAGCCTACGGGAAAAACAACAGAAGCATCTTCGCCAAGAGCATTTTGCATTTCTGTCACAAATTTTTCTCCAAGTTCTTTGTTCATTCCGGTGGCAAGAATATATGGTGTATTTTTTACCCTGTTTTCAGAAACCATTTTTATGATTTCACCTATAACCTTTTTCTCGCCTCTTATTTTTGAAATAACTTTGGAATCACCGTCTTCAAAGGTTATAACAGGCTTTAATCCGAGAGCATCGCCAACAAAAGCGGCTGCCGCAGACACTCTGCCCGATTTTTTAACATATTTTAAATTCATAGGAACAAAGTATATTCTGTTGCCATCTAACCAGTTATTAATACATTCTAAAACTTCGTTGATATCCTTGCCTTCCTTTGCTGCTTTTGCTCCCTCTATAACTGCCCAGCCATATCCCATACTGTAAGTTTTAGAGTCCACAATATGAATTTTTATCTCATCCTTAGCCTGAGGGTTTTCTTCATAATAATCTTCTGTTTCAAGGATTGCTCCCTGATATGTTGACGAACCTTTAGAATTTATGCACACATAAATAACGTCGGTATATCCTTCACTTCTTGCTTTTTCAAACTCTTCAGTAAGAATTCCGGGAGCGAGACGGGAAGTTGACGGAAGTTTTTCTCTTGTCTCCAAAAAATCATAAAATTCATAGGGAGTCATTGACACTCCGTCTTCATATTCATTATCACCGTCAATAATTGTCAAAGGAAAAACAGTAATATTATATTCTTCCTGAAGGTTCTTTGGTATATCTGCCGTGGATTCTGTAAAAATTTTGATTTTAGCCATATTATATATCCTTTCATATATGCTATTATACGCATATTATATAAAAATAAGCGAAATTAGTCAAGAAAATGTTTGTTCAAAATAAAAATAGAGGTGTTTCCTCTTGAAAAATAATCATATATGTGGTAGAATGTATGTGTATAACTATCAATATATAGATTTTTGGAAAAGAGAGTTAAAATGGATATATATTTTGATAACAGTGCAACCACCGTTGCCTATCCTGAAGTTGCAAAAACCGTCAGCGGGGCTATGCTTGAACTCTATGCAAACCCCTCATCTCTTCACCGTATGGGAAAGGTGGCGGAAGATGCACTTAATGAAGCAAGAAAATATATCAGCAGTACTGTTAATGGGACACCTGATGAAATATACTTTACATCAGGAGGAACAGAGAGTGACAATCTTGCGATAATAGGATATGCAAAAGCCAATAAGCGCTCAGGCAATCGCATCATAACGCAAAAAACCGAGCACGCCGCAGTTCTTGAATCGTTTTCTTATCTTGAATCAGAGGGGTTCGATGTAGTATATATTGATGTTGACTCATCAGGGCATCCGGATTTGGAGATGCTGAAAAACTCGATTGATGAAAACACAATTCTTTTGAGTTTTATGCATGTTAACAACGAAAACGGCGCGATTTTCCCAACAGAAGAAATATCTTCTCTTTGTGATCACAAGAAATGTATGCTTCATGTTGATGCAGTTCAGAGTTTCGGAAAAATTCCGGTAAATGTGAAAAAGATGGGGATAGATATGCTTTCTGTCTCTTCTCACAAAATTCACGGGCCAAATGGCGTTGGCGCTCTTTATGTAAGAAGAGGAGTCAAAATAAACCCTGTGGCCATAGGCGGAAAGCAGGAAAGGGGACTCCGCTCAGGAACGGAAAATGTTGCGGGAATTCTTGGCTTTTCAAAGGCTTGCGAGATAAAGTTCGGGAATATGGAAAATGACGCAGAAACGATAGGCAACATAAAAAAAGCACTGTGTGACGGACTTTTGGGAAATATAGAAAATGTGATTATAAATTCACCAAAAGATTCCATACATTCAATTTTAAATGTGTCGTTTCCTGGTGTGAAATCAGAAGTTCTTCTGCACATTCTTGAATCAAAGGGCATATATGTTTCCACAGGCTCTGCCTGCAATTCCAAAAAGAACAAATACAGTTATGTTTTAAAGGAAATGAAACTTAAAAATGATGTGATAGACAGTGCAGTAAGGTTTTCTTTTTCAGCATTCAACACCATGGATGACGTTGAATACACCGTGGATGTTTTGAAAAAAGAAATTCCTCTTCTCAGAAAAATTATGAAATAGGAAAGTGAATGGTATGAAAAGACTTATTCTTGTACGATACGGCGAAATAATCTTAAAAGGTATGAACAGACCCGTATTTGAAAATATGCTTGTTAAAAACATAAGAAAAGCCCTTGAAGACGAATGTCCTCTGAAAATTCACTGGGCACAGGCAACCATATATATTGAACCTGAAGACGATTCATGTGTTGAATCAATTGTTGAAAAACTAAAAAAAGTTTTCGGTATTGTATCAATAGTTGTGGCATATCAGGGAAAAAAGGATATTGATGACCTGACAAATATAATCACAGAAAACTTCTCAAAAGAACTTAAGGGAGCGTCAACCTTTAAAGTTGTTGCAAAAAGGTCTGACAAAAAATTTCATATGCAGTCCCCTGAAATATGTCAGGAAGTTGGCGGGAGAATCCTTGAAAAGTTCCCCAATCTGACAGTTGACGTAAAAAACCCTGAAGTTAATGTGTATGTTGAAATCAGGGAAGAGGGATATGTTCACCTTGACCGCATAAACGGAGCAGGCGGAATGCCGTCAGGCTCAAATGGGAAGGCAATGCTTCTTCTTTCAGGAGGAATAGACAGCCCCGTTGCAGGGTATATGATAGGAAAAAGGGGAGTGTGCCTTGAAGCAATTCACTTTTTCTCATATCCCTATACAAGCGACAGAGCAAAGGATAAGGTTTTAAAACTTGCATCCATTCTTAAAGGCTATACAGGAACACTAAAGGTTCACATAGTTCCTTTCACAGATATCCAACTTCAGATAAGAGATAAATGTCCCGAAGAACATCTGACTCTGGTAATGAGAAGATTTATGATGGAGATAGCCCAAAGAATAGCCGAAAAAAGAGGATGCTATGCACTTGTAACAGGAGAGAGCATAGGTCAGGTTGCAAGTCAGACAATGGCGGCACTTTGCGTTACAGATGATGCGGTAACAATGCCTGTTTTCAGACCTCTCATCGGTATGGACAAGGAAGAAATTGTGGAAATTTCAAGAAAGATAGATACCTTTGAAACTTCCATACTTCCTTATGAAGACTGCTGTACAGTATTCACACCGCGCCACCCATCAACAAAACCCAAAAAAGAAAAAGTCATTCTTTCGCAGAATCTTCTGGATGTTGAAAGACTTATTCAAGAGGCGGTTGAGGGTACGGAAATTGTTGATATGTAGGTGATTTATATGACAGAAATCAAAAATCTTTCATCCACACTCTATGAACTTCTTAAAGAAAAGAATTATATGATATCAACTGCTGAAAGTTGTACAGGCGGACTCATCGGCAAAACGCTTACAGATATTTCAGGAATCTCCGCTCACTACGGATACGGATTCATAACCTACAGCAACGAGGCAAAGCAAAACCTTTTGGGTGTAAAAAAAGAAACCCTTGATTCCTATGGCGCAGTAAGCGCTGAAACCGTGAAAGAAATGGCAACAGGTGCACTTTTAAAATCCGGCTCGGACATTTCAGTATCTGTCAGCGGAATTGCAGGCCCCGGAGGAGGAAGCGAGGAAAAACCCGTAGGACTTGTGTATATAGGCATAAAATCAAAAGATAATGATGCAAAATCTTACAGATTCATATTTGCCGGGACAAGAGAAGAAGTGAGACTGGAAACTGTCAAAAAGGCTATTGAACTTGTAATTGAAGAAATTGAAAATATCAGATGAGGTGAAAAATATGGCAAAGGAAAAAATCGTCATAGAACAAAAAGGAAGCAAGGAAGAGGCAATAAATGCCGCCCTTGCCCAAATTGAAAAAACCTTTGGTGAAGGCTCTGTAATGCGTCTTGGAAATGCACCGGTCAGAAAGATTGATGTAATTCCCACAGGATCACTTGCTCTTGACCTTGCCTTGGGAATAGGAGGACTTCCAAGAGGAAGAATTGTAGAGATATACGGACCCGAATCATCAGGTAAGACCACAGTATCTCTCCATGTTATTGCGGAAGCACAGAAAAAAGGCGGTGAGGTAGCATTCATAGATGCTGAACACGCTCTTGATCCGATCTATGCAGGAAAACTCGGTGTTGACATTGACAGACTCATTGTATCTCAGCCCGACACAGGCGAACAGGCACTTGAAATTGCTGAAGCCCTTGCACGAAGCGGAGCGATTGATGTAATTGTTGTGGACTCTGTTGCAGCCCTTGTTCCAAAGGCGGAAATTGCAGGAGTTATGGGTGATTCCCATGTGGGACTTCACGCCCGCCTCATGAGTCAGGCGCTTAGAAAACTCACAAGTGTTATTCACAAATCAAACACCGTTGCGGTATTCATCAACCAACTTCGTGAAAAAGTTGGTGTAATGTATGGAAATCCCGAGGTTACAACAGGTGGACGTGCACTCAAGTTCTATTCATCTGTCCGCATTGACATAAGAAGAATCGAAGCCATAAAAGACGGTTCAAACGTTGTGGGCAACCGTACAAGAGCAAAGGTTGTTAAAAACAAACTTGCTCCTCCGTTTAAAGAAGCAGAATTTGATATCATGTTTGGTGAAGGTATTTCCAAGGAAGGAAACATTCTTGATGCAGCAGTTCAATATGATGTGATTCAAAAAGGCGGAGCATGGTATTCCTATGGCGGAGAACATATTGGTCAGGGAAGAGACAAGACAAAGGAATATATGAAGCAGAACCCTGAATTTACTGACATGATATACAAAATGGTAATTGACAAAATTGAAGAAATGAATGATGCCAAAGAGCAGGAAAAAGCAGCAAAGACAGATGCTATTAAAGGGAAAAAGGACGAAGAATGAAAGTAACTGATGTTGTCGTTCAAAAAAATAATACTCAGAGAGTCAGCGTATTTGTGGATAACGAATACGCTTTTTCCCTTGACGGCGCAGATGCAATTTTAATGAAAATCAAACCCGGCAGAGAACTAACAAAAGAAGACATTGAAAAATGCAACTACGAATGTAACTATACCAAAGCAAGGGATAAAGCCCTTGAAATTCTGTCTCGAAAGAGCGTGTCAAAAAAAGAACTTTCAGACAAACTTTCGGAAAAAGGATATGATGAACCAATAGTAAATGACGCTATATCCGAACTTGAAAACCTTGGATATGTCAATGATGAAGACTATGCCTCGCTTTTTCTGGAGCATTGTATGCAAAAAATGTGGGGCAGGAAAAAAATCAGATTTGAGATGAAACAAAAAGGCATACCCGACTGCATAATTGATGAGAAACTTTCAGAATTTGATGAAGATGACATTTTGGAAGAGATAAAAGAAACTGTTATTTCAAAATATGGAAATGATGATTTGTCCGACATGAAAACAAAAGCGAGAATCACGAGATATCTTGCATCAAGAGGTTTTGATTTTCCGCTCATAGACAAGGTTATAAGAATGTCAAAGGAGGAACTTTCAGATGAATAAAACCATAGGGTTCATATCACTTGGTTGTGCAAAAAACTTAACCGACACAGAAACCATGCTGGGGATTCTTTCTGCCGATGGTTTTACTATAGTAGCAAATGAAGAAGATGCAGACATTCTTGTGGTAAACACCTGTGCATTCATCGACTCTGCCAAGGAAGAATCCATAAATGCAATACTTGATATGGCAGAATACAAAAAAGACAAATGTGAACTTCTCATAGTAACAGGTTGCCTTGCTCAAAGATATGAAAATGAAATAAAAGAGCAGATTCCTGAGGTTGACATTATTCTCGGAACAACTGCATATGACAGAATTTCACAGGCAATAAAGAAGTTTTATGATGATAAAGAAAAAATCTCTGTTGTACTCGATGAAAATTTTCCCGTAAGTTACGAACTTCCGAGAATACAAAGCACTCCTGTCTATAGCGCATATCTGAAAATAGCCGATGGGTGCGATAATTTCTGCACCTATTGTATCATTCCGAAACTTCGTGGGAAATTCCGCTCAAGACCTATGGAAAGCATAATTTCCGAAGCAAAAAAACTTGCCCGAACAGGTGTTAAGGAACTTATTTTGGTTGCACAAGACACCGCCTGCTATGGAAAAGATACAGGACTTGCAGGACTTCACATTCTCATAAGAGAACTTTCTAAAATAGATGGGGTAGAGTGGATAAGACTTCAGTATTGCTATCCTGAAAATATTACTGATGAACTCATTGAAGAAATAAGGACAAATAAAAAAGTTGTAAAATATCTTGATATGCCTCTTCAGCACATCAGCGACAACATCTTAAAGAAAATGGGCAGAAGAAGCAGACAAAAGGCTGTGGAAAGTCTCATAGAAAAACTGAGAGAGAAAATTCCTGATTTAACAATCCGCACATCTCTGATTGTGGGATTTCCGGGTGAAACCGAGGAGGATTTTGAAACTTTGAAAAACTTTCTTGAAAAACACCCGATTGAAAAGGTGGGCGTGTTCACCTATTCAAAAGAGGAAAACACCCCCGCTTACAGTTATGACGGTCAGATAGAAGAAGATGTCAAAAACGAAAGAAGAGACATTTTAATGACTCTTCAGCAAAAGATTTCTTCTGAATTAAATAAAAAACGCATAGGAACAAAAAGAAGTATAATCATAGAGGGCTATGATGAGGAAGAACTTTGCTATGTGGGAAGATGTGATTTTGACACACCCGATGTTGACGGTCTTGCCTATGTGTATTCAGAGGAAGAACTCTTTGCAGGCGATATTGTAAATGCCGAGATTGTTGACTGTGATGAATATGACGTGGTCGCAAAAGTTGTTACATCTTGTCACAACTCTTGACATTGAAGCGATTATGTGGTATTTTATGTATGGAAAATTCTGAAAATTCCAAATGAAAGTCGGAGGTCAGATTATGAATTTAGCAAATAAGATAACTTTATCAAGAATAGTGCTTATCCCTCTTTTCATGATTGCATATATGTGGGATTTTGCATATAATGAACTTGTTGCATGCATCATTTTTGCAATTGCCGCCTTAACTGACGGTGTTGACGGATATGTTGCAAGAAACTATAAAATGGTAACGGATTTCGGGAAATTTATAGATCCCCTTGCCGACAAACTTCTTGTTGCAACTGCTCTTATCTGCTTTGTTGGAGAGGGTGAAATTGCGGCGTATATGGCGGTTGTTATAATTGCAAGAGAATTTATTGTAACAGGACTTAGAACCGTTGCAATGTCAAAAGGTGTTGTTATTGCCGCATCAATGACAGGTAAAATCAAGACCTGCATCCAGATTGGTGCAGTAATATGTGTTTTCCTTTTTGGATATAACTCATCCTACGGCGAAAGTTTCATATTTGAAATATTTGGGAAAGAATATTCCATAGGCTACATAGCAATGTTTGTTGCAACACTCTTTACAATATATTCAGGTGTTGAATATCTTGCAGTTAATAAAAGTCTTCTCGAAGATCATTAATAATTAAAAAAAATAAACAACCATAACATCTGTTTCAGATGATATGGTTGTTTTTCTTTTTATAACATAGGAAATTACGCGCATTGCGTGCGTAATTTTGCTTGTTTCAAAAAAGATTTCCTTCTCGCCCCCAAGATTGGGGGCAGGGGGTTGATGATTGAAAATCTTTTTTATAAAATTATACAAATAAGTCCGCCCGAGCCCTCGTTTATAATTTTCTGAAGTGTTTCTCTTAGTTTAAATCTTGCATCATCGGGCATTTTTGTGATTTGTCGAGTGGTTTTTTGAAAATTACAGTCTTACTTTTGATACACGGAAAACAAATTTGTGTATTAAAAGTTTTGTTGATGTAAAAAAATAAGCAACTGTGATAATACAAATTTTATGTTAAAGATGAATGTGCGCAAAAGTCTTCGGCAAAATATCGCAAATCTGTTCGCTGAAATGCCACAAATCTATTCGTTAAAAATGCACAAATTTATTCGCTGATATTGATTTTTTTAAAAAAAGTGATATAATATAATAAAGGCGGTGATTGAGTGAACGAATATATTAAACGAATTTGCGATGATGATCTTGAATTAAAACTGGAAGCATTTGGTGCAATTCACGTTGTTGGACCCAAATGGTGTGGTAAAACTACAACTGCAAAGCAGTTTTCCAAAAGTTATATAGAAATGCAGGATCCTGATAAGCGTGATATGTATATACAGACAGCTAAAATAATGCCTTCGAATTTACTTGAGGGAGAAAATCCGCGATTGATAGATGAATGGCAAATTGCTCCAAATCTTTGGGATGCTGTGCGAGTTTCTGTAGATCGCCGTGGAGAGGATGGTTTGTATATTCTCACCGGTTCAAATTCTATTGATAAAACAGAAATTATGCACACCGGAACAGGTAGAATAGATACACTTGTTATGTATCCGATGAGTCTTTACGAATCAGGAGAATCCAACGGAAAAGTTTCACTCAAAAGTTTATTTACTAATCCTGATTGTTTGGCAGACGGATGTATGTCAAATTTGACTATCAATGAATTGATTTTTGCTGCTTGTCGCGGTGGTTGGCCTTCATCACTATATAAAAAAAGTGATAAGGCAAAATTGTTAGTAGCCCGTAGTTATTTTGATAGTTTGTGTAGAGAAGATATTTCTAATGTCGACGGAGTTAAAAGAGACGAAACTACCACAAGACTTTTGTTAAGGTCGTATGCTCGCAATATTTCGACTATGGTGAGCAATAAAACCATAATTAAAGATGTAAATGCTAATGCAGAGTTAGGTGATACGACTTTTTATGATTACGTAAAGGTGCTGAAAAAACTTTATCTCATACAGGATGTAGAAGCATGGTGTCCTGCTATACGTTCTAAAAGTGCAATTCAGGCAACTGATAAACGTGAGTTTGTTGATCCTTCATTAGTTGTTGCTGCACTAGGTCTCGAACCGGAATATTTTAACCTTGATTTGAAGACTTTCGGATTTATATTTGAAACACTTTGTATTCGTGATTTAAAAATTTATTCCGCCGCACTTGGTGGTCGCGTGTCATATTATCACGACAGGTACGGTCTTGAGGCTGATTGTGTATTGCATTTGCGTGATGGCAGGTATGCACTGATTGAATTTAAATTAGGTAGTGCAGATATTGATGATGGTGCAAAGCATCTTATCGAACTTGAAAATCTCATAAAAGCATATAATGAAAAGGAATCTCAATGTAAATTGAGACTTCCTGATTTGAAAATTGTTATAACAGGAACACAATACGGCTACAAAAGAGAAGATGGTGTATATGTTGTTCCTATTGGTTGTTTAAAAGATTAATACCTATCAATTAAACTCAAACGCACAGAGATATTTCATTGTCCCTGTGCGTTGCTCTATTTTTGGGATGATAACATTTGTTAAAACCTCTGTCTTAATGTCGACATCTGTCGAATGTATGATAAGCAGCAAACCCAAGTCTTTAATTACTTTGCTTGACCATATGTTTGTTTTGTGATATAATTTTTGTGGTAGGAACATCGATTTTTGAGTGCAAGTCTCTGACACACTCTAAAACATTTTATGTTTTGCGATTGTTCCTATTTTTTACTGTATAGGAAATTACGCAGAATTTAGTTCGCGAGAAAAGATGTATATCAAATTACGCTCGCGACTTGGGTGCAGGCTCAGCCTGCTTTTTACAAAATTATACAAATAAGTCCGCCCGAGCCCTCGTTTATAATTTTCTGAAGTGTTTCTCTTAGTTTGAATCTTGCATCATCGGGCATTTTTGTGAGTTTGTTGTGAAGACCTTCATTCACAAGAGAATGAAGTGATTTTCCAAAAATGTCTGTTTCCCATATAGACTTTGGATTTTCATCAAATTCATTTAAGAGAAAATGAACAAGTTCTTCGGATTGCCGTTCTGTTCCAACAATGGGAGAGACTTCTGTTTCAATGTCTGCTCTGATCATATGAATACTGGGAGCGCTTGCCTTAAGTCTAACGCCATACCTTGAACCCTGACGTACAATTTCAGGCTCTTCAAGACTAAGTTCATCAATTGACGGTGCAACAATTCCGTAGCCAAGTTCTCTCACCTGACAAAGTGCGCCCTCAATTTTGTCATATTCTCTTTTTGTACGCGCAAGGTCGGTTATAAGGCTCATAAGGGTATCTTTCCCTTTGATTTCAAAACCTGAATTTTCACCAAGCACCTTATAGAAAAGGTCGTCGTCAATTGTGATTTCAAAAGAAATATTTCCCTCGCCAAGGTTTATATCCGTGATTTTAGCCTCTTTGATGTTCTCGTCAGATTCAAAAGAATTTGCAAGGATTGATGAGTCGCTTATTTTTTTTATTTTTCCAATAGCGGAAAGAAGTTTTTCATAAATAGATTTTTTTATTCTGTGTTCACTTTCTAAAACATCAACCCAGGATGGGAGATTTACGGCAATTTCGTTTACAGGAAATTCAAAAAGAATTTTTTCAATAATATTATTAATATCTGTAGCATCAAGTTCTGCACAATTGACACAAAGTACACTCACGCCGTGTTTTTGTTCAATTTCATTTTTGGTTTTGAGCGCACTTTCGCTGTATGGATTCACACAGTTTAAAAGGACCACAAAAGGTTTGTTGATTTCTTTGAGTTCCTGAATGACTCGCGATTCGGCTTCAACATAGTCTTCTCTTGGAATTTGAGAAAAACTTCCGTCTGTTGTCACAACAAGTCCGATTGTTGAATGATCTTTAATGACTTTTCCTGTGCCGATTTCCGCTGCCTGTACAAAAGGGATTTCCTCGTCCGACCATGGTGTTTTTACCATTCTTGGGGTTTCATCTTCAATGTGCCCCATGGCAGATGGAACAATATATCCCACGCAGTCGATCATTCTGACCTGCATACGGGCATTATCAGAAACGTTTATTTCAACCGGCTCGTTTGGAATAAACTTTGGCTCTGTTGTCATTATTGTTTTTCCCGAACCGCTTACAGGAAGTTCATCTTTTGCTCTTTGGCGGCTATATACGTTTGTAATATTTGGAAGTACCAGAAGATCCATGAATCTTTTTATAAATGTAGATTTCCCCGTGCGGACAGGTCCAACAACGCCAATCATAATAGCCCCGTCGGAGCGCTTGGCAATGTCTGAATATATGTTTTCCATAAATAGTCCTCCATAAATGTTTTTGTACATTTTATGAATATGGACTTCTTTTTATTACATTTAAATAGTGACCTGATTAAAAACTACTTTCTTCCGACAAGAAAAGCGGCTTCGCCGCACCGCCTGCGGCGGGAGTGCGGAGCATTATCGCTTTTCTTAAGCCATGTGCATTTTTGAAAAGCAAATTTGCTTTTCAAAAAAATTTGCACGGCAATATAATTGTTTACTGTATAGGAACGAAGTTTCCTATACAGTAAAAAAAATACACGCTCATCTGAGCGTGTATTTTTTGATGCCGGTGGTCGGGGTCGAACCGACACGGTATTGCTACCACGAGATTTTGAGTCTCGCACGTCTGCCAATTCCATCACACCGGCGTATTAATTTTTCCAACTTTGATATTATATCATAATTATCTGAATAAATCAAGAACTTTTTTTGATTTAAGTAAAATAAAATCCTGAGGATGAATTTTTATTCACCCTCAGGCAAAATTTATCTTTCATCAAGCGGTTTGTATACTCTGTTAAGTTTTTTGCATAGACTTTTATATGCAGGTCTTATGATTCTTCCTCCGCACAAAACTTCTTCGATTCTGTGAGCACACCATCCTGCAGTTCTTGCAATGGCAAACATCGGAGTATACATTTCTATTGGTACGTTAAGGGTTTTATAAACAAATCCTGAATAGAAATCCACATTTGCACATAAATCTTTAGAACTTCCCTTTACTTCAGCAAAAACTTGAGGTGCAAGTTTTTCTATTCTTGTGTAAAGGTCAAATTCTTCTTCTAATCCTTTTTGCTTTGAAAGTTTTTCCGCCTTTGCTTTCAGGATTTCGGTACGTGGATCAGACAGGGTATAGATTGCGTGTCCCATACCATAGATAAGACCGCTTCTGTCATTTGCTTTTTTCTTAACAATTTTTGCAAGATAGTTTGCTATTTCTGTGTCGTTGGACCAGTCCTTGACATTCTTTTGAATATTATCCATCATTCTGATAACCTGAGCATTGGCACCACCGTGTTTAGGACCTTTAAGTGAACTAATGGCACCTGCAATGGCAGAGTAAGTATCTGTTCCTGATGATGAAAGAACACGGCATGTGAATGCAGAGTTGTTTCCGCCGCCATGTTCGGCGTGAAGCATTAATGTTGTGTCTAATACTTCTGCATCATAATTTGTGAATTCTTTTCTTGGGTTCATCATTCTGAGGAGGTTTTCTGCAATACTAAGATGAGATTTTGGTTTATGAAGAATAAGACTTTTCTTTTCGAAATGATGTTTTTTTGCGCTGAATGCATATACTGCCAGAAGAGGCATATGTGCAATCAACTGAAGAGATTGTCTCATCATATTTTCGATTGTACATTCGTCAGGATTGTCATCGTATGAGTAAAGTGTAAGAACCGATCTTGCCATTTTGTTCATTATGTCACGGCTTGGAGCTTTCAAAATCATATCTTCTGTAAAATATTCAGGAAGTTCCATGTTTACCGCAATATACTCACAAAATTCTTCAAGTTCTTCTCTTGTGGGGAGTTTACCGACAAGGAGAAGATAACATATCTCTTCAAATCCATATCTTTGGTCAATTCCGTAATTTGCAACAAGATCTTTAACGTCATAACCTCTGAAAGTAAGTTCCCCGGGAATTGAAGTTTTTTCATCCTCGCTGACAACATATCCGTGAACTTCACTTATATTTGTGAATCCTGCAAGCACACCTGAACCATCACGGTTTCGGAGACCTCTTTTTATATTAAATTTGTTATATTCTTCGGGTTCAACAAAATAACTTGAAATTGCTTTTTGAGTCATATCGTTGATTCTCTTGGGATTATTTTCCATTATGTCACCACCTGATATTATATAAATGCATTATATCATAAGAATTCTTGCAATTCAACCGCTTTTTCAATTTAGTTCTATAAATACCAAAAAAATAATATAATGTAGCATATACATTGTTTATTTTTTAATATATCCAACATAAACGGAGCAAAAAAATGAAAGATTATTTTATCAGACTTGCATTTTTGATTATCATTTTTATAATTCTGCCTCTGATTTTAATATATATATTTGTTGATGTCGATAGAGATGACATAATTGATGTATATAATCACAAAACAAAAAAAGTTGTTCGAATGAGTATGGATGAATATCTCATTGGTGTTGTAGCATCTGAAATGCCTGCAAATTTTGAAAAAGAGGCGCTGAAATCACAAGCGGTTGCGGCACGGACATATGCATTAAAAAGGACGCTCACAAAAATGGATGAGCACTTCGGTGCTGACATATGTACAGATTTTTCCCATTGTCAGGCATACATGAACAAAAATGAGATGAAAGAAAAGTGGGGAAAGAATTACCGTGAACTATATAATAAAATAAAGTCTTGCATACGCGATACAAACAATCAATGTCTTATGTATGAGGGCGAGTATGCAACTGCGGTTTTTCATTCTTGCAGCAACGAAAAAACAGAAAATGCATCAGATGTCTGGGGAGGGGAAGTCCCATACCTTGTATCTGTTGAAAGCCCCGGAGACGTTGAAAAAAAAGACTATATAACAGAAATAACTTTTTCGAGGGAAGAATTTGACAAAATCATATCTGATAACAGCGTCAGAAATGCAAAACCGGGAAATGAAAATGTTATAATCGGACAATATGAATTTACGCAGGGAAATAATATAGCATATATGTATTTATACGGTGAAAAATACACAGGTGTGGAAATCAGGAAAATCTTTTCTCTTAAATCATCTGCTTTTGATCTTGTGTCAGATGATAATTATATCACATTTACGGTATATGGAAACGGTCATGGTGTGGGAATGAGTCAATACGGCGCTCAATCAATGGCAAAATCAGGTAAGGGATATAAAGAAATCTTATCTCATTATTATCCCGGAACGCAAATTGATAATATGTATAAATAGCCAAAAATCGGAACATCCTAATTATGAGGTGATGTTCCAAATGACGGAAAAAACAGATTATAAAAAAATAGGAAAGGGCCTTTATAAAATTGCCTTTTGTATGTGTATTTTTGTTCTGTGTGTAATAACTGTTGTAATAACAGGCAATTATGAAAAAAGCGCAACAACAGATTTGAAACCCGATGACTCTGTGCAAACAAATCAGGCACAATTCGTAAGCGGAGAACCAAAAGAACAAAAAACTGAGATACAAGGTGAAGAAGCGGCAAAGTATAGCACCAACGTGTCACAGAGTGAAGAAAATGACATTTCAAACTATATTCCTGAGTTTATTCCTCCTGTTAAAGGGGAAGTTTTGAAAGATTTCAGTGACAACGTCTTACTATATAACAAAACCATGGATGACTGGAGAATTCACACAGGAATTGACATTTTATGTCCCTATGGCACAGAAGTATTATCATGTGAAAAGGGAACTGTTACAGATGTTGGATATGATATGCTTTTTGGAAATTATGTTGAGGTATCATTGAATGATTTTGTTTTGAGATACACATCTCTGGAGGCAGGAATTACTTATTCTGTAGGTGATGAAATCAACAAAGGAGATGTGGTCGGTTATCTTTCAGATTCTTGCATCAGTGAAGTTTGTGACATGCCTCATCTTCATTTTGAAATGAAAAAATCAGGAGAGTATGTAAATCCACGAGAATTCATTTATTAAAAAATAGAATGTAAGATAATATCTTACATTCCATTTTTATATATACATGATTTCTTATTTAACAATAAGACTTTCTCCACTCATTTCTGACGGAACTTCAAGCCCCATAATATCAAGCATCGTTGGAGCAAGATCTGCAAGTCTTCCTGATTTTAATTCAATATTGTCTATTCCTGAAACAATCAGGGGAACAACATTTGTTGTGTGAGCGGTAAACACAGATTTGTCAGAAGGATCAATCATCTGCTCTGCGTTTCCGTGGTCGGCAGTAATAAGAATTACTCCATCTTTTTCTCTTACCTTATTATAAACCTTGCCGATGCACTCATCAACTGCTTCAACCGCTTTTACAGCAGCATCCATAATGCCTGTGTGTCCAACCATATCACAGTTTGCAAAGTTAAGAATCACAACATCATAAATGTCTTTATCAAGAGCATCGAGAAGTTTATCTGTAACTTCATATGCACTCATTTCGGGCTTGAGGTCATATGTTGCAACTTTCGGTGATGCAACAAGTATTCTGTCTTCACCGTCATAAACCTTTTCCACTCCGCCATTAAAGAAGAATGTTACGTGAGCGTATTTTTCAGTTTCGGCAATTCTCAACTGTTTGAGACCTTTTTTGCTGAGATACTCTCCGAGAGTGTTTTCAAGAGTCTGAGGTTTGAATGCAACATGAACATTTGGCATGTTTGCATCATACTGTGTCATACATACAAAATATGTTTCAAAGTATTTTCTTTCAAAACCGTCAAAATCAGGATCAACAATTGTTCTTGAAATTTCTCTTGCACGGTCCGGTCTGAAGTTGAAAAATACAACGCTGTCATTTTCTTTAAGAACACCGTTTGGTTTTCCGTCTGTGGTAAGAACGGTAGGAACAACAAATTCATCTGTTACGTCCTGGTTATATGATTTTTCAATAGCAGTAACAATGCTTTCTTCATAGTTTCCTTTGCCGTTTACAATTGCATCATAAGCCTGACAAACTCTTTCCCAACGGTTATCCCTGTCCATAGCGTAGTATCTTCCCATTACAGTTGCCACTTTGCCATATTCAAGATTTCTTATTTTTTCAACAAGCATTTTTGCAAAGTCAACACCACTTGTGGGTGACACATCTCTTCCGTCAAGGAAACAGTGTACAAACACATTTTTAACATTTTTCCTTTTTGCAAGTTCAATAACTGCAAAAAGATGTTTTATGTGACTGTGAACTCCGCCATCGGAAAGAAGTCCCATAACGTGAAGGTCAGAATCATTTTTGAGACAGTTATCACAAGCAGCAAGAAGTTCTTCATTTTCAAAAAAGTCACCGTCTTCAATTGCTTTTGTAATTCGTGTAAGTTCCTGATACACAATTCTTCCTGCACCAATGTTGGTATGACCAACTTCAGAGTTGCCCATCTGACCGTCCGGGAGACCGACGTCCATACCACTTGCGTGTATTACGGTTGAGGGATTATTTTGAAATATCTCGTCCATTCTTGGTGTTTTGGCTGTGAAAACAGCATTACCTTCGGTGTATTCGCTTTTGCCGTACCCGTCAAGTATGGCAAGGAGTATAGGTTTTTTACTCATTAAACTCGTCCTTTCAAGCAATTAACTGTTAACAATCACAGAGAAATCCTGTGCTTTAAGACTTGCACCGCCAACAAGACCGCCGTCAATGTCTTCTTTTGCAAAAAGTTCAGCGCTGTTGCCTGCGTTAACACTTCCACCATACTGCACAATTACTTCATCTGCTGCATCTTTTCCGAAAACTTCACAAACAGTATCTCTGATTGCTTTGCAAACTTCCTGAGCCTGATCGCTTGTAGCAGTTTTTCCTGTACCGATTGCCCAGATGGGTTCATATGCAATAATTGTTTTCTTAACCTGATCAGCGCTGAGACCTAAAAGTGCAATTTTTGTCTGCATACTTACAAGTTCAACTGTGATTCCCTGTTCTCTCTGTTCAAGTGATTCACCAACACAGATGATGGGGGTGAGACCATGTTCGAATGCTTTTATAACTTTTTTGTTGACTGTTTCATCTGTTTCAGCAAAATACTGTCTTCTTTCGGAATGTCCGATAATAACATATTTTACGCCCATTTCTGTAAGCATTGAAGGAGCGATTTCGCCGGTATATGCTCCGCTTTCTTCAAAGTACATATTCTGCGCACCAACTTCAATGTTTGATCCTTTACAAGCTTCAATGGCATTAGCAAGTGATGTGTAGGGAACACAAACAATGCATTTGTTTTCAGAACCTGCAACAAGGGGCTTGAGTTCGTTTATAAGTTCTGTTGTCTGTGCTGGTGTTTTGTTCATTTTCCAGTTTCCTGCAACTACAGTCTGTCTCATAATATATCTTCCTTTCGTATTTAAAAAAATATTAAAGTTATGCGGGAAAGTTATACCTTTCCCGCATAAATAATTATTTGTCGTTTAATGCAACAATTCCGGGAAGGTCTTTTCCTTCAAGGAATTCAAGAGATGCACCGCCACCGGTTGAAATGTGACTCATCTTGTCGCCAAGACCTGCCTGATTTACTGCAGCAACGCTGTCACCGCCACCGATGATTGTTGTAGCATCAATTTCAGAAAGTGCTTTCGCAATAGCATTTGTACCTTTTGCAAATGTGGGCATTTCAAATACACCCATAGGTCCGTTCCATACAACTGTTTTTGCATCTTTAATTGCATCTGTATAGAGTGCAATTGTTTTTTCGCCGATGTCAAGACCTTCCCAGTCTGCTTCAATGCCGCCTCTTTCAACTGTCTTGTGGGGAGCGTCATTTGAAAATTCCTGAGCAACAACTGTATCTACAGGAATGAGAAGTTTAACGCCTTTTGCTTTTGCTTTATCCATCATTTCTTTTGCATAATCAAGATAATCTGCTTCAAGAAGTGATTTACCAACTTCTTCACCGAGTGCTTTCATGAATGTGTATGCCATACCACCGCCGATGATGAGAGTATCTACTTTTTCAAGAAGATTGTTGATAACGGAAATTTTGGAAGAAACTTTTGAACCGCCAAGGATTGCAACGCAAGGTCTTACGGGATTGTTAACTGCATTTCCAAGGAATTCAATTTCTTTTTCAATAAGATAACCGCAAACAGCAGTATCAAGATATTTTGTTACACCAACGTTTGAACAGTGTGCTCTGTGTGCTGTTCCGAATGCATCATTAACAAATACATCTGCCAAAGATGCAAGTTCTTCGCTGAATGCATCAATGTTTTTGGTTTCTTCTGCTCTGTATCTTGTGTTTTCAAGAAGAACAACATCGCCGTCTTTCATATTGGCAACGGCATTTTTCGCATTTTCGCCAACAACATTGTCATCTGCTGCAAAGCATACATCTTTTCCGAGTTTTTCGGAAAGTTTTTTTGCAACAGGTGCAAGTGATAATTCAGGCTTGGGTTCACCCTTTGGTTTGCCCATGTGTGAGCAAAGGATAACTTTTGCATTGTTATCAATGAGATATTTGATGGTGGGAAGTGCGCCATCAATTCTTGTTTCATCGGTAATGTTTCTGTTTTCGTCAAGAGGAACGTTAAAGTCGCATCTTACGAGAACTTTTTTACCGGAAACCTGAATGTCTTCAATAGATTTTTTGTTCATTTCAGTCACCTCATATAAAATTTAATTATATACATAAAATAACACTATAATTGTATAATATTTTCCTGATATTTGCAAGGTTTTTTTTGCCAAAATTAAAAGATTGTAACATTGATAGATATTTAACAATATTAATATGGAAAATATGTGCAATAATATGTTTCAGAACCTGTAAAAGGTGTATAAACACGTTTTGTTTACACACCTTTTATTATTATGTTTTTTTAAATTTTTATTACATTTTATTACCATTCAAATTTTGTAAGTGAACCTTTGGTCTCCAGGTCAAAATAATCGTTTTGCCTGAGAGCCTCATATATGACTATTGCAACAGAGTTTGAAAGGTTAAGACTTCGTGCATCCGATATCATCGGTATTCTTATACACATTTCCTTATTTTTCTTCAAAAGTTCCTCATCAAGCCCTTTTGTTTCTTTGCCAAAGAGGATATAATCTCCGTCTTTAAATTTCACATCTGAATGTCGTTTTAAAGCCTTTGTTGATGCAAAATAGAAGTTACCTTTGTTTTTTTTGAAAAAATCATCAATATCATCATAAAAGGTAATGTCAAGCAAATGCCAATAGTCAAGACCTGCTCTTTTAAGTTTCTTATCATCAATTTCAAATCCTAAAGGTCTGACAAGATGAAGTCTTGAACCTGTTGCTGCGCAGGTTCTGGCAATATTGCCCGTATTTTGGGGGATTTCAGGCTCAACTAAAACAATATTAAAACTCATAAAAAGCCTCTTTTCAATGATGTATCTTTAAATACTTAAATTTTGTCCATAAATAGTTTAATTCTTCTCATAGCCTCGTTGATTTGTTCCAGACTGTATGCATATGACACTCTCACAAATCCTTCGCCGGAATCTCCGAAAGCGTTACCCGGAACAAGAGCAACTTTTTGGTCACGTAAAAGATTTTCACAGAATTCCGTTGAAGTCATGTTGGTGGATTTTATTGACGGAAAGATATAGAAAGCACCTTTAGGATCAAAGCAAGTAAGCCCCATTTCATTAAATCCGTTTGTTATAATCTTTCTTCTTTTGTTATATTCAGACACCATCATTCTTATGCTGCCCGCACCGTTTCTAAGTGCTTCAATTGCGGAATACTGACTTGTTGTGGGTGAACTCATAATTGCATATTGATGTACTTTTGTCATTGCTTTTAATATTTCTTTGTTAGCCATTGCAAAACCAAGTCGCCACCCGGTCATGGCAAATGCTTTAGAAAAACCGTTAACAACAATAGTCCTTTCTTTCATTCCGTCAAGTGATGCAATTGAAAAATGCTTTGCATCATATGTAAGTTCCGCATATATCTCATCAGAAAGGACAATAAGATTGTGCTTTATTGCAAGATCGGCAATTGGTTCAAGATCTTCTTTTCTCATTATCGCTCCTGTGGGATTATTGGGGAAGGAGAGGATAAGCATTTTGGTTTTAGGGGTAATGCTTTTTTCAATATCTTTTGCAGTTACCCTGAAAGCATCTTCCTTTTTTGTTTCTATAACAACAGGCACACCGCCTGCAAGAGAAATACAAGGTTTATAGCAAACAAAAGACGGTTCGTGTATAATAACTTCGTCGCCCGGTTCAATAACTGTTCTTATGGCAAGGTCAATGGCTTCGCTACCGCCAACGGTTACAAGAACCTCATCAGAAGTGCAATTAATATCAAATTTTTTGTAGTAATTACAAATTTCTTCCCTGAGTTCTTTTAGACCTGCATTTGATGTGTAATATGTGTGACCTTTTTCCAAAGAATATATTCCCGCATCTCTTATGTGCCATGGAGTTACAAAATCAGGTTCTCCCACACCGAGAGATATAGCATCATCCATTGTATTTACAATATCAAAGAACTTTCTTATCCCTGACGGTTTCATAGATTTAACTTTTGAACAAATAAAACTTTCCGGATTAAATGTCATAATGAAATCACCTCTCTGGTGTCTTTTTCGTCATCATCAAAAATAATTCCTTCATACTTATATTTTTTTAGTACAAAATGTGTACTTGTGCTTATGACAAATTCAAGGGGAGCAAGTCTGTTTGCAACAAATGATGCAACTTCGTGCATTGTTTTTCCTTCAATAATAAGAGTGAGATCAAAAGCACCTGCAATGAGATATACAGATTTAACTTCGGGAAATTTATATATTCTTTCGGCAATTTTGTCAAAACCTTCGCCTCTTTGGGGAGAAACTTTTACTTCAATAAGTGCTGATACAAATTCCTTTTCGGTTTTGTCCCAGTTTATAATGCTTTTATTTCTTAAAATTATTTTAGAATTTTTCATTTCATCAATTGCTTTTGCAACTTCATCACATGTTGAGTCTACCATAAGCGCAATTTCTTCTAAAGTATAATCGCAATTTGTGTCAAGAATTTCAAGGATTTTTTCTTTCACAACGATAACCTCCTTTATACATATATACATAGTAGAAATTATACTATAATATATAAATAAATACAAGAGTATTAAATCAAATTTTTTAAATTTAAATAAAAACCCCTGCATCACATTTGATGCAGGGGAAATTACCGCTCAATATTATTCTTCGATTTCTGCCTGATTATATGCTTCGATAACAGCTTTTTCGATCATAGCTCTTGTTTCAAAATTGATGGGGTGGGCAACATCTTTGAATGTTCCGTCTTTCAAGCGTTTGTTGGGCATTGCGACAAAAACCTTGTCCTCATTTTCGATAACTTTGATGTCATGAATTGCAAAACAATCGTCGATTGTAATTGAAGCAATTGCTTTCATTTTGTTTTCTGTTGCAATTTTTTTGATTTTGATACCGGTTATCTCCATAAAGGATACCTCTTTTCTGTTAGATTACTTATTTATAGTAAATTATATAAAAAATAGCATAAATTGTCAATGAAATATGTTATAAGAATGAAAAAATCGTAAAAAATACACAGTAAAATTCAAAATATTTTGTGTAAAACGACAGTATCCTGACTTGGAAAAGCAAGACTAAAAAACACTTGATTGTTTGTGTTAAATTGTATATAATATAATATAGCAGAATATGTAAAAATGAAAGGATGGGAAGCGTGAGCAATATCAATAAGATTTCAATTTTTGATAATATCAATCTTTATGTAATTAAGGATTCAAAATACAAAACTGTTCATTATTCTATGTTTTTGCACAGAATTTTGAAAAGGGAAGAAGTAACAAAAAATTCACTTTTATCACGAGTGCTTAAAAGTGGTACAAGAAGTTTTCCTTCGATGAGAGACCTCAGTATATACGCCGAGTCTCTCTTTGGCTGCTCTTTTGATGCAGGCATAATAAAAAGAGCAAATATTCAGAGTATCTATTCATCTGCAAACATAATTTCCGATAAATTCACCAAAGAAGAATCTGAAACAAAAGCCGTAAGACTTATGCTTGATATTTTGTTCGATCCATTTGTTGAAAATGACGGGTTTTCAAAAGAAATTATTGAAAGCCAGAAAAGTAATCTGAAAGACGATATAGATGGTCTTATTAATGATAAACGCGCCTATGCAAATGTGAGATGTATTGAAGAAATGTGCAAGGGAGAACCTAATGCGATTGTTGAAATAGGATATTCCGATGACCTTGCAGATATTGATGAAAAGAATCTTTACGAGCACTATAAATCCATAATATTTTCAAATCCCATTGACATTTTTGTTGTTGGTGATGTTAATGTTGATTCTCTGACGGAGTTTTTTAAAGATTATTTTTCAAAGTTTAAATTCACCATAACACCTCACGATATTGTATGCACTTCAAAATTATCAGATGAACCAAAATATGTAGAAGACAATCTTGATGTAAATCAGGGTAAACTTGCCATTGGATTCAGAACAGGCGTTAATGTGGAATCTGATATGTACTATCCGCTTCTTGTTGGTAACAGCATCTTTGGTTCAGGTGCTCATTCAAAACTTTTCAATAATGTCCGTGAAAAGATGAGTCTTTGTTATTATGCATATTCAAGACTTGATAAGCACAACGGAATTATGCTTGTTGGAAGCGGAATTGAATTTGAAAATTTTGAAAAAACAAAAAATGCAGTCATGGATGAACTTTCCAAAGTTCAGAAAGGTGATTTTTCTGATGAAGAACTCAAGGTTTCAAAAGAGTATATTATAAACAGTTATAAATCCTATGAAGATAGTCCCGGACTTCTTGTTGACTACTATCTCGGGAAAACATTTACTCCAGGACTGCCATCTCTTGAAGATGCCTGTGATATAGTTTCAAAAGTAACAAAAGATGATGTTATAAAATCATTTGAGAATATTTCTCTCGACACAGTATATTTCTTAAACGGCAGGGAGGAGAAATAATTATGAATTATGAAATAAAGTATATTGAGTCACTTGATGAAACACTTTATACCGGTGTTCACTCAACCGGTTTAAGAGTTTATGTAATGCCAAAAAAGGGATTTTCAAAAACTTATGCGGTGTATGGAACAAAATTTGGTTCCGTGAATAACACCTTTGTACCCCTTGGTAAAGAAGATCCGATAACCGTGCCTGACGGAGTTGCACATTTTCTTGAACACAAAATGTTTGAACAAAGTGACGGAAGTAATGCTTTTGATATGTTTTCAAAATATGGTGCAAACGCAAATGCCTTCACTTCTTTCACAAATACCTGCTATCTTTTCTCATGCACAGATCATTTTGATGAGTGTTTTTCACATCTTCTCAGTTATGTACAGGATCCCTGTTTCACGGATGAAAATGTCGAAAAGGAGCAGGGCATAATCGGTCAGGAAATCAGAATGTATGATGATGACGGAGAATGGAACGTAATGTTTAATATGCTCCGTGCCATGTATGTAAACAATCCCGTAAGAATAGACATTGCGGGAACGGTTGAAAGCATTTCAAAAATAGATAAAGATGTTTTGTATAGTTGCTATAACACCTATTATAACCCTGCTAATATGGTAGTTGCAGTTGCCGGTAATGTTGATGCACAAAAGGTTTTTGAAATAGTTGAAAACACTCTGAAATACAGGGAAAACGGAAAAGTGGTAAGCGTATACCCCGAAGAACCCGCAAACATCTGTCAGAACTATATCGAAAGTTTTTCAAGCGTTGCAAAACCTCTTTGCTCAATCGGATTTAAAGATAACTTTTTAAAAACAGGTGATGAACTGTTAAAAAGAGAAGTGGCACTGAAAATTCTTTCAAAGATTATTGCAGGTCGCAGCAGTGAATTTTATAAAGAAAACTATGATTCGGGACTCATTAATGACACATTTGATACAGACGTTATGACAGAACTTTCATTCTCTTGTGTATCCTTTGGCGGAGAATGCGAAACCCCCGAACTTTTAAAAGCAAAACTTCTTGAAAGAATAGAGTATTATCGTGAAAACGGATTTGACAAAGAAGAATTTGAGCGAATCAAACGTTCTTTCTTTGGCTCGTTTATCCGAAATTTCAATAACGTTGAAAGCATTGGTAATATGCTTTGCAGAAACTTTTTAAGTGGTGTTGACATAACTGAATTCACAAAAATATATGAAAAAATAACTCTTGAACTTATGAAAGAGATTCTTGATGAAGTGTTTTGTGAAGACCTTTGTGTCATAAGCGTTGTAAAGCCTATAACAAACGACAACACTCAGATGAGGTGATATATTATGCAGGTTTTTTTTCCGGGACTTGGAATTGAAGTAACAGTTGACCGCGTGGCGTTTAGCCTTTTTGGTGTTCCCATATACTGGTATGGAGTCATAATTGCATTTGGCCTTATTATGGGAATAGTAACAGCATCTTTTGCTGCGAGGAAACTTGGCGAAAAAAGTGATATTACACTTGATCTTGTTTTGGTATGTGCTCCTGTCTCGGTTGTATTTGCAAGACTGTATTATGTTTTTTTCAGATGGGATTCGTACAAAGATAATCTTGTGGATATTTTCAACATTCGTTCAGGCGGCATTGCCATATATGGAGCAGTTATCGGTGCAGTCATCGCAGCATATGTATATGCAAAAGTAAAAAAGAAGAATCCTCTTTTCGTTTTTGACGTCGGTGCAGTTGGCCTCATAACAGGACAGATGATTGGCAGATGGGGGAATTTTGTGAATCAGGAGGCATTTGGCTCAAACACTGAACTTCCCTGGGGGATGACAAGTAAAACTGTCTCAGATTATCTTGAAACCTTAAAACAGTCAGGCATAAATGTAAATCCGGAAATCCCTGTCCATCCCACATTTTTATATGAATCACTGTGGTCTTTAGCAGTTCTTGTCATACTTTTTGTTATAGTATATAAGTTTTACCGCTATAACGGTCAGGTATTTTTTGCATATGCATCCCTATATGGACTTGGAAGATTCTGGATTGAAGGACTTCGCACAGACAGTCTTATGATAGGGGAATTCAGAGTGTCACAACTTGTTGCACTTTTGAGTTTTGTTGTGTTTGGATTTTTGTATTTCTATTTTTGTAGTAAAAATAGAAAAAAACAATAAGAATAAAAATTTGTTTATTGAAAATTTATTATTGTCAAATTATGTTTCATACAGTATAATATAATGTAGCGTTAAAAATTTAAAAAGAATGAGGTGAGGAAATGGACGCGGGAGGTAATCGAAGCAGTGAATATGTCGGGCGAAACGTAAATTGCGTGGATTGTTCCGCGTTTGTTTTGTCTTGCTGATTTACGCGTAAAGATACTTCCTACCTAAAGGTCATTATGACCATAATCAAAATTTAGGAGGAATGTTATATGGAAGAAAATATGACAAATCAGGAACTGGCACAGGAACTTCTTGAGAAAAAAAGTTTTAATGCTTTAAAACAGCTCCTTTCCGAAATGAATCCGGCAGATATTGCCGAATTTTTGAAAGAACTTACAAATGAAGAACTTCTTCTGGCTTTTCGCATCCTTCCGAAAGATCAGGCGGCAGACACTTTTGTTGAAATGGAATCTGATGATCAGGAAACGCTTATCAGAAGTTTCAGCGACAGCGAACTTAAAGCCGTTGTCGATGATCTTTTTGTCGATGATGCCGTAGATATTTTAGAGGAAATGCCTGCAAATGTTGTTAAACGAGTTCTTCGCTTCACAGACAGTCATACAAGAAAATGGATAAATGAAATTTTAAAATACCCCGAGGACAGTGCCGGCAGCATTATGACTGTCGAATATGTAAGACTCAAAAAGAATATGACTGTTGATCAGGCAATAAAGCATATAAGAAGAACAGGTGTTGATAAAGAAACAATCTATACTTGCTATGTTACTGATCTCAACAACAAACTCATTGGTATGGTTTCCGCCAAAACATTGCTTTTGGCAGACGGTGATGACGTTATAGATGATATTATGGAAACAAATATTATCTATTTTAACACTCTTGATGACCAGGAAGATGTTGCAAATGCTTTCGACAAATATGACTTTATGGCGATTCCTGTTGTTGACGAAGAAACAAGACTTCTCGGTATCGTGACTTTCGACGATGCTATAGACGTTTTACAGGATGAGGTAACTGAAGATATTGAAAAGATGGCGGCTATCATTCCATCCGAAAAAACATATCTCAGAACCGGCATATTTGAAACATGGAAACAAAGAATTCCGTGGCTTTTGCTTTTGATGGTTTCGGCAACATTCACAGGGAAAATCATAAGCAGTTTTGAAGGCGCACTTTCAAGTTGTGTTGTGTTGACTGCATTCATTCCGATGCTTATGGATACGGCAGGAAACTCAGGCGGTCAGACTTCTGTTACAATCATAAGAAGTCTGTCTCTTGGCGATATTGAAATGAGTGATATTTTTCGTATCATATGGAAAGAAATCAGAGTTGCTGTTATTTGCGGGCTTACCCTTGCTGTTGTAAATTTTGCTAAAATGCTTCTTCTTGATTCATCATCAATCACATCAGACGGTCAAAGTGCATTTATGGTGGCACTTGTTGTTAACCTCACTTTGGTTGTGACGGTGATTTTTGCAAAAATTACTGCATCAGTTTTGCCCATTGGTGCAAAAAAACTCGGATTTGACCCGGCAGTTATGGCAAGTCCATTCATAACAACAGTAGTAGACGCCCTTGCACTTTTGGTATATTTTAATTTTGCAAAAATGATTCTTGGAATATGATTTTAAATAGGCTGTCCCTTTATATTCAAAAGAGACAGCCTATGTTTATAAATGTTGAAAAGAAAGGACTTGAAATTATGCAAAACTTTACATACTATGCCCCGACAAAAGTTTATTTCGGAAAAGACGAACACAAAAAAGTTGGGGAGATAATAAAAAACTACGGATATAAAACCGTAATGATTCAGTACGGGCAAAATAGTATCAAAAAGAGCGGGCTCTATGATGAAATTGTTGCATCACTTACTGAAAACAAAATTAAAGTTGTTGACATGGGTGGAGTAGAACCCAACCCTAAAATTTCTTTTGTTCGTGAGGCAATAAAAAAATGCAAAGAGAATAATGTTGAACTCATTCTTGCAGTTGGGGGAGGAAGTGTTATTGACTCATCAAAATATACTGCATCAGGTGCATTATATGACGGCGATGTTCTTGATTTCCCCTTGAGAAAAAGCACACCAGAAAACGCACTTCCTGTTGGTTGTATTCTCACAATTTCTGCAGCAGGAAGTGAAATGAGTTCTTCTGCAGTCATATCCAATCCCGAAACAAATATGAAAAGGGGATACAACAGCGATTTTAACAGGTGTAAATTCGCAATCTGTAACCCTGAACTGACATATACTGTAAATAAATATCAGACCGCCTGTGGAATTGTTGATATTATGTCTCACACAATGGAAAGATATTTTTCGCCTTGCCCCGATACACCTCTTACTGATACCATTGCAGAATCAATTCTCACATCAGTTATTGATGCAGGAAGAAAAGCAATGAATGATCCTTTTGATTATGATGCAAGAGCGACACTTATGTGGGCGTCAAGCCTGTCTCATAATGACCTGACAGGATGTGGAAGAGAAAACGGACTTTGTGTTCATCAACTTGAACACGCTCTGAGTGGTGAATTTGACAGGGTTGCACATGGTGCAGGTCTTGCGGTGCTTTTTCCTGCTTGGGCAAAGTATGTATATAAATATGCCCACGGCAGGTTTTCAAGGTTTGCAAGAAAAGTGTGGCAGGTTGAGGAATCAGATGATATGAAGGCATCTTTGCTCGGAATTGAAAAAATGTCTGAATATTTTAAAGAAATTGGTATGCCACAGACACTTGGCGACTTTGGGCTTTCCGGGGATGATGTTGATTCTTTGTCATATCTTTGCACCTTTTCAAACACAAGAACAATAAGAAGTTATATTGACCTTGATATTGAAGATATAAAAAATATATTTGCTCTTTGTTTATAAAAAATTCAGCGTGTATGCCATTTCTGACATACACGCTGAATTTTTACTGTATAGGAACTTACTCTGAATTTTAGTTCGCGTTTATAATGGTATAACATAAAACAATATAAAAAAGTATTGGGTTATAGTCCCGAGGAGCACAAATATGTGCCATATATAATGCATATATCTCACTTTGTCTTTGGCAAAAAAGATGATTCCCAAGGTGTAAAAAACGCCACCGCCAACAAGAAGGAGAATGCCTTGAATCGGAACTTTTTCGACAACATGTTTAAACATGAAAATAAGAGACCAACCCATTAGAACATACAAAATCATGGACATTTTGTGCCACCGTTTTAAATCAATTGAGTTAAATACTATTCCGAAAATGGCTAAAACTGCGGTTATGGAAAATAAAACCCAACCCCATAAACCTCTGATAAGACATAGACATATGGGAATGTATGATCCAAGAATCATCAGAAAGATTGAACAATGGTCAAAAATCTGGAAAACACGTTTTGCCTTTGTATTTGTCAATGAATGATATATTGTTGAAAACATATATAATAAAATGGTAAAAAATCCGTATAATGCAGCACTCACAATTCCCATGACATCACTTGTGAGACAAGCGGTTACAACCATAACCGCAGTTCCTGCAATCGCAAGAAGTGCACCTATGCCGTGAGAGACTGAATTTGCTATTTCTTCTCCGAGAGTCTGTCCGTTAAAATTGATTTTAAATGCCAAAATATCACGTCCTTATATAAGCG
Source organism: Clostridia bacterium (assembly GCA_045541875.1). GTDB lineage: Bacteria > Bacillota > Clostridia > UMGS1810 > UMGS1810 > RGIG1828. The sequence continues at coordinate 28,761 of JAZQJX010000094.1, forward strand.
TTATCATAGTTGACAGGCAATTATCCTGCAAAAATATTTTACATCCACAAAAAACTATTGTCAAGTGCGTTACACTTTATTTTATAATTTTGTTTACCTTTGTATAAATATACTGTTGATAAAACCTCTTTTTTTTGCTATACTATCATAGAGGTGGTTACTTTGAGTACAGGAATAACATCTGCTGTTTCGCAACAGGTAATAATAATGGCAATATATATTGCTTTCGGAGCAATATTAACAAAGTATAAAAAACTTTCACAACATGGAACAAAACAAATGAGTTTTCTTTTGCTCCATGTGGTAACACCATGCGTCATAATTTCTTCATTTCAGGGAAGAAATATGGATGATATGAAAGAACTTCTCACGGCATTTGCCATAAGCATTTTAATACACATTATTGCAATATTTATTGCATGGCCTTTTTTTGCAGATAAGAAGAAAAACCTGAACTGGCATATAAACAGATTCTGCGTTGCATATTCAAACTGCGGATTTATGGGGATTCCTCTTCTTGCAGCATCTCTCGGTGCAAAAGGTGTATTCATAGGTTCTGCATATCTTGTTGTTTTTAATGTTTTCACATGGACTCAGGGGCTTGGCATGTTCGTTGGTTCAAATGGGAAAGTCTCTTTCAAAAAAGTTATTTTCTCTCCGGGTATAATCGGAATTGCAATTTCAGGAATCATTATGGGATTGAACCTTAAACTTGGAACAACATTAACCACAGTGGTGAATGGACTTGCATCTCTCAACACCCCTGTGGCGATGATACTTCTCGGCATATATCTTGGCGAAAGTGAATTTGTAAAGGTTTTTAAAAACATAAATCTCTATCTGGTATGTTTTCTGAGATTGATTTTTGTTCCTGTAATAATAATCGGGCTTATGTATGTTTTAAAACTTGACCAAACTCTTTCTTATGCTCTCATACTTTCAACAGCCTGTCCTTGTGCGGCTATTTCTGCAATATTTGCATCTGAATATGGGAAAGACAGCGGATATGCATCTTCTGTTGTTTCAGTTTCAACACTGCTTTCACTTCTGACTCTTCCGTTTGTTGCCCATATCGCTTCAATGATTATAAAATAATATCCATCAAAAGGAGGTATATAAAATGCCTATAAAAATTCCTGAACATCTTCCTGCAAACAGTATACTGAAAGGTGAAAACATTTTCTGTATGACAGAGCGCCGTGCGTTAACTCAGGACATCAGACCTCTTAAAATTGCAATTTTAAATATTATGCCCACAAAAATCGTGACTGAAACTCAACTTGCAAGGGTTCTCGGAAATACACCTTTGCAGGTGGAAATTGATTTTGTACACACATCATCTCACCGTTCCAAAAATATTTCTGAAGATCATATTAATGAGTTTTACAAAGATTTTTCGGCAATTAAAGGAAACAAATATGATGGTATGATTATAACCGGAGCACCGGTTGAACTTCTTGAATTTGATGATGTGGATTACTGGGACGAACTAAAAGAGATAATGGAATGGTCAAAAACCAATGTAACAAGCACACTTCACATTTGCTGGGCTGCAATGGCAGGACTCTATTATCATTACGGAATAAAAAAACATTCCTACGATAAAAAACTCTTTGGCGTTTTTCCGCACAAAGTTAAAAGCAAAAGAACAATGCTCGTCAGAGGTTTTGATGATGTGTTCTATGTTCCTCATTCAAGACATTCATATGTAAAACTTGAAGATGTAGAAAAAGTTCCGGAACTTAAAATAATTTCAACATCAAAAGAAGCAGGACTCTACATAGCAGCAAGCAAAGATAAAAAACAGATTTTTGTAACAGGACATTCTGAATATGATCCCGATACTCTTTCAAAAGAGTATTTCAGAGATATTGATGCAGGAAAACCCATAGATATTCCCGTCAATTATTTCAAGGATGACAATCCTGAAAAATCACCTGTTGTAACCTGGAGATCCCATGCAAATCTTCTTTTTTCAAACTGGCTCAATTATTATGTGTATCAGACAACACCATATGACATTAATGAAATCAAATAATATAAACATAAGGCTACGGAAGTTTCAGTTACTTCTGTAGCCTCTTTATGTTGTATGGAATTTTTTTGTATGACACTCTTTATAAATTATTTTATTTTGTATATATCAGGATACTTTCTTAATTCATTCGGAGAAAAACCTGTTTCTTTTTTTATGAATGTGCTGAAATAATACACGCTGTTAAATCCTGTTTTTTCTGAAATTTCAGATATGCTGTAATAGTCAGAACTGAGAAGTTCAACAGCAGACCTGAGTCTCAGATTATTAATATATTTCAGCGGTGATATGCCCATGTTTTCCTTAAAAACTTTTCTGAAAAAAGTTTCACTCATCTGACACATTGATGCGAGTTCTCCAACAGAAAGAGTGGGGTTTGAAAAGTTTTCACCGATATATTCAACAACCTCTGAAAGTTTTTTATGTTTGTCAAAAATAGTAAAATCAGCACTGTCTTTTTCAATCATTGCAAGAATAGAGTATATAATTCCCATGCATTCATATTCATAACCAAAATTCTTTTTTGTCCAGACCTGTAAAAGTTTCTTGAATTTTTTCTCAAAGTATAAAGGAGTTTTAGGTGTGAACTTAATAATTCTGTCAAAAACTTTTCCGTCACAGAGAAAATGTATAACAATCACGTTTTCTTCATTGTTTCGTGTTGTATAATCAAGATTTGCCGGCACAAAGAGTAAATCACCGGTTTTCACAACGGTTTTTCCGTGAGAATCATTTAGAACAGCATCGCCTATAATTCTGTATGAAAGAGCATGGAAGGATCTGCCATCAACCCTTGTTGCATACTTGTTTCTGTTTATTTCCAAAACTGCAATTGGATTTATTGAAAGATAATTTTTGCTAAGCAACATCAAAATCATTCCTCCGATTTTCTTAATAACAGCCTTTGGTGTTTTTTAAAAAACATTCTATGATGTAAACCATATTAAAGAGCAGATTGTGTATCGGTTGGATCTCCGTTTATTGCATAGTCATATTCCTGACTCCAGTCAAGACCTCTGAACTCTTTTGCACGGTCATCATTCTCAATAAATTCCATCAAAAGGTCGAGCATATCTTTTGACCATGTATTTTTGTCAATTTGCGCGGTGGTGAACTTGTTCTGACTTATCATTTCAAATCCGAACATATCCTTAACCTGTGTTTTAGCAGCACCGCCAACAACTTCTTCGACAAGATGAGAGGGAATAAAAAGAACACCTCCACTTGCACCGAATACAACATCACCCGGCAGGCATACTGCATTTCCGATTCTTGTGGTGGTGTTGTAGGCAGTCATAATGAAATCCCTTATGGGGGTAGGATCTATTCCTCTGAAATAAACCTGAGTGTTTTCAACCTTTTTCATTTGCTCTGTGTCTCTCACGCCGCCCCATATAACTGCTCCGCCATTTTCGTTTTTGGTTTTGTTTTTAAGAGCAGTTGTAAGGTTTCCGCCAAGGAATGTACCTTTGTACACTTTGTCATACATATCAATAACAGGAACGTCATATTCCATAAGGTTGTCTATAACCCATTGATTGTATGTACCTGTTCTTCCTTCTGATCTTCCGATTTCTTTTGTTACTTCGTCAAGATCAGGTCTGTAAGGGCAATATGTTGCAGTAACCGCTCTTCCGATAAGTTTTCTGCCGTCATCATGAAGAGTTTTAAGTCTTCCTTCAAACTGACTTTCATAGCCTTTTACAAAAATTGGTTTCCACACTTCTTCAAGGGTAAGTGTTTTTAAAGCCTTAAGATACTTTTCGTCAACTTTCGGTCTTCCGTCGGGAAGTCTTTCGCCTTTCCATTGTGGAGTAAGTTTTATAATTTCTTCTCTAACATTAAAATTCATTTTCATAACCTCGGTTTCTTAATATTTTAAAGGCTCATTCCTCCGTCAATGAGGATTTCCGTTCCTGTAATATATCTTCCTTCCTCAGAACAAAGAAGAAGTACAGCAGGACTTATGTCTTTTGGTTCGCCGATAAATCCGCAGGGAATGGCATCAATAATCTTTTTTCTTGTTTCATGATTATCCAAAACTTCCTTGTTTCTCAGAGTCGATATAACACCGGGAGCAACATTATTAATTGTTATTCCGTCAGGTGCAAAAATCGGAGCAAGATTTTTAACGAGTTTTGCCTGTGCCGCTTTTGTCACACCGTATAGCGAAAGTTCGTGGTGCTGATTGTATTGATTGACACTTCCTAACGTTACAATTCTTCCGAATTTCTTTTTTTGCATTCCCGGGTGATATTTTTTTATCAGATAATATGTAGCCTTAAGATTGCAGTTAAACTGTATGTCATATTCATCTTCCGAAAACTCATTCCACTTGTTTTTGTACTGGATTGACGCATTATGTACAAGAATATCAACATCACCCGTAGTCTGATACAATTTGTCAATTTCATCTTTTTCAAGAAGATTTACCATCACTGGCACAGAGTTTTCAATTTGTTCGCTTGCTCTTTTGCATTCATCCACGCTTTTGACACCGGTGATATAAACTTTTGCTCCGTATTTTGCAAGAGTTTTTGCAATATCAAATCCGATTCCTCTTGTTGAACCGGTCACAACAGCAGTTTTTCCGCTCAAATCAAACATCTGTATCAACTCCACTCTCTGTCATTTGCCCATTCATCATCCCATTGATTTGTAGGCTCAAATACGCCGGGATACTTTTCGTGAATGTGTTCTCTTATGAGGTCTTCATTCAGTTCATCAATTCCAAGACCGGGTTTGTTGGGAACATCAATAAATCCGTCTTTGAAAAGCGGGTTGTCAATTCCGATTGCAAGGTCGTTCCACCAGGGAACATCAACAGAATGGAATTCTACTGCCAGAACATTCTGAATTGCAGCCGCTGTGTGAACTGCAGCCATGCACGCAACGGGACTTTCTGCCATATGTATTGCAAGTGCAACACCATATTTGTCGCACATATCACCAAGTTTCTTCATTTCAAGAGCACCGCCGACGGTCAGCATGTCAGGATGAATCACCGAAACGCCACCGCAGGATAAAAGCGGTTCGAAATTTTCAGCAAGGTAAATGTCTTCACCTGTACAAATCGGCACATTGCATGATTTTGCAATTTTTTCATAATGTTTCGTATACTGCCACGGTGCAACATCTTCCATCCAGGCAATGTTGTATTTTTCAAGTCTTCTTGCAAACATAATGCAATCTTCCAATGCAACGTGACCAAAATGGTCAATTGCAAGAGGTACTTCGTAACCTATAACATCTCGGACTTCTTTGACGTAGTTTTCAAGATAGTCCATTCCTTTTTGTGTAAGGTGTATTCCTGTTGCATGATGGGGGATAGTGAATATTTCGTAGTTTTTTCCGAGCATCAGTTCCCTGTCAATTGAACCTGACTGGTGATTGATTGCCTTCATATTATATTTTTTTATATCTTCCAAAAAACCGAGTGGTGCATTTAAACATCCCGGTTCATCAAGCATAAGTTCAATTCCAAGGTCCATTTTAAGAAACGTAAACCCTTGTTCCATTCTCTTTTTGAGTGCTTTGCCCATATCAGTTCCTGTGTGTTTGCCATCAACATCTGTGTCACAATACACTCTCACTTTGTCCCTGAATTTTCCGCCAAGCATCTGCCAAAGAGGCACTCCCCAAGCTTTTCCTGCAATGTCCCACATTGCAATTTCAAGTCCTGATACACCGCCGCCCTGACGGGAAGGACCGCCAAACTGCTTAATGCGTCTGAAAATCTTGTCAACGTTACAGGGGTTTTCACCAATTAATCTTGACTTTAGCATCAATGCATATGTGGCACTTGAAGCATCTCTCACTTCGCCATATCCCACAATACCCTGATTTGTATAAACCTTGATGAGGGGACAGTGCTTTGGTGCACCGTTAAGATTTGCAACGCGTATGTCAGTAATTTTCAGATCTGATGGTGATGAATTTGTGTTGACGTTTTGTGAAACTAAGTCTTTGATATTCATAAAAACCTCCGAATAAATCTGTTTTCGCTTAATATGACAGATAAAAATGATTGGTTTTTTATAAAAAAACACAATATAAACTCAATCATTAAATCTTTACAGATTCAATTTTTTTCAGTATATCAGAGAAAATTACAACGGTCAATAATAGTGTTGAAATTCTTAAAAACAGTGTCGAAAAATTGATTGCGTTTTTGTGTGTGCAAATGTACAATTGTGATGAGACAATATTGACTCAGGACTTGTTTTGGCGTATCATTAAATCAATATAAATTGAGGAGGATTTTATGTATATTTATCCTAAACCAAAATATGTGAAATATATTGACAAAGATTTTGAAGTAAAAAAAGAGATGTACCTTTTTTATGATGAATCATATGACAATGTTGATGGATTGAAATTCATCTCGGAACTCTGGCATAAATTTTCAGATTCTGAAAGTAACCTTATATTAAAAGAGACATCACTTCTCAAAAATACAGTTATAATTTCTTCAGATGAAAATATATCTCTTCAAAACTTTGAATCAAACGAATGGGAATATGAAATTGCAATCAGCCCAGAAAAAGCAGTTCTTACATATGAATCTTCTGAAGGCCTTATTCACGCACTTGTAACACTTTTGCAGGAAATCGAATCGGAAGATGAAAATCACTTCATCGTGTGCGGCGAAATTAAAGACAGTCCATCAGTATCATTCAGGGGAATTCACCTTTGCGTTTTCCCGGAAACAACTCTTGAATTTCTGAAAAAAACAGTCAGACTTGCTGGCTTTTTAAAATACTCGCATATCATACTTGAATTCTGGGGAATGCTCAAATATGATGCTATGGAATCTCTTTCGTGGGATTTTGCATATACAAAAGATGAAATCAGACCAATAATCAAAGATGCAAATGCCCTTGGAATGAAAGTCATTCCAATGTTCAATCATCTTGGTCACGCAAGTCAGAGCCGCGCTATTCACGGAAGACACGTTGTTCTTGATCAGGACCCTTCAAAATATTATCTTTTTGAGCCTGACGGATGGACATGGTGTATATCTAACCCTGAAACAAAAGAACTTTTGCGTAAAATAAGGAAAGAACTCATCGAACTTTGTGGAAATTCAGGATATTTTCACATTGGATGTGACGAAGCACAGTCCCTTGCAACCTGCAGAAAATGCCGTAGGCAAGATAAGACTGAACTTTTTACAAAATATCTTTCAGAGATTCAGGAAGAACTTTCATCTGACTCAATAAGATGCATCATGTGGGGAGATATGTTTCTGAAAAGTGGAGATTATCCTGAAAAATATGTAAGTCTCGGTGATGAAAAAACAAGCAAGGCAATTGAAAATATAAGCAGGGAATTCGTGATAGCAGACTGGCAGTACGAAGTGCTCGAAACACCTGTTGTTTCTGCAGATTATTTTAAAAGCAAAGGATTTGATGTTCTCCTTTCTCCGTTCTTTATCAATAAGAACATAGAAACTCTCGGAGAAAGTTCAAAAGAACATTTTGGCTACCTTGCAACAACATGGCACCTTTTGCACGAAAAATACAGCATGGTAATCAATGGAGCATATATGTCCTGGTGTGGTGAAATGAATAGTTTAAAAAGCAGACTTTCAAGTGTTGCTAACATCCTGAGAAAAATTGCTCCCTCAGGGGGGAATTTTGAAAAAGCAGGTTGGCATGAAAAAGAAGAAAGTGCAGTTGAAATATACTAATTCAGGAGGGTAATATGAAAGAAAAAACATTAGTAAGAGATAAGTTCTATTTTTTTGGAAGCAGAGCACATGATGATGATATCTACTTTGGCGTGCCCGGTAGAAACAGAACACATACATGGTCGAGAATATCACCTGCAGAAGGCGCTCATATGCTTGGCGTTCCAAACATGATTTTGGTATCATCAGACGGCGATCCTGTCCCTTTTTCAAGTGAGGCATATTGCTATATGGAAAGTTTCTGCCGCATGAAAAATGTTTTGTGGAGTGTTGTTGGTTCCTGTGGATTCAGAAGCGTGAGAGAAGAAGAGTTCATTTGTGAACTTGCCGAAAAATATCCCAATGTCACAGGTGCATATATTGATGACATGTTTGTTGGTGATGATCTTTTCGGTGACGGAAAAACAGACAGCAGAGAAGAAGAGTTCACACAAAAAATTATTGACATAAGAAATAAACTCAATAAATCTTCAAGACCTCTTGAACTCTGGGCAACTTGCTACGTTAAAGACGTTGAAAAATTCAGCGCAAAAATGTATGATCCCATAGATGTTATTGCTGTATGGAATATGAACACAGATGATATAACAAAACTTGAAGAAGATATTCAGACCTACGAAAAACTTCTTCCTCAGAAGCGAAAAGTTCTCGGCATCTATCTCTATGACTACAAAAAAGGTGCATCTGTATCAAAAGAACTTATGGAAATTCAATGCGAAAAAGGTCTCAAGTGGCTCAAAGAAGGAAGAATTGAAGGAATGGTTTTCCTCACAAACTGCGTTATGGGCATAGGACTCGAAAGCGAATACTGGCTCAGAGACTGGATAGACAAAGTAGGGGATGAAGAACTTTAATTTTTCGGAGGTGTAAACATTATGGAAAAGAAAAAAATTACCGTTAAAGATAAAATGTGGCTTTTTGCAAGCCCGGCACACGATGACGATTTTGCTTTTGGTAAAGATGGATTCATATGGAGAAATATTTCCACCATCACACCAACTGAAGGTGCCGCAATGCTTGGACTAAAGAATATGCTTATGGTAACATCTGCACGCACAGGAAAACCTGTTCCATTTTCAGCCGATGCCTATGGCTATATGGAAAGTTTTTACAGAATGGATAAAGTTTTGTGGTCAATAACAGGCTCCGGTGGATTCCGTCACGGGAACGAAGAAGAATTCATTTGCGATATTGCCGGAAAATATCCAAATGTTGTTGGTGGATTTCTTGATGATATGTTCGGCAAAGAAGAAACAAAAGAAGAAGACTGCATAAAAAGACTCAAAACAATCCGTGAAAAATTGGATTGTGCTCCAAGACCAATGGAGCTTTGGGCAACATGCTATGTTAAGGACGCAAAAAAATATTCCGCCTCAATGTATGATCCCATTGACGTAATCACCGTGTGGAATATGAGAACCTCAGAAATTGTAAATCTTGAATCCAATTTCAGAGAATATGAAGAACTTCTTCCAGACAAAAGAAAAGTTCTTGGTATGTATATTTTTGATTATACAACAGGTCTCCCCGTTAGTCCTGAAATGATGGAGATGCAATGTGAAACAGGACTCAAATGGCTTAAAGAAGGAAGAATTGACGGTATAATCTTCTTAACAAACTGCCTTATGGGACTTTCTTTCCCGGGTGAATACTGGCTCAGAGACTGGCTTGATAAAGTTGGAGATCA
>JAZQJX010000095.1:0-8714 GCA_045541875.1 Clostridia bacterium
CTGCATTTTTCTTCGTTACGAATACGAAGTTACGCTGAACTTTGTATGTGCCATTTTGGATTGTTTCTGTTGTAGGTGTTACGCCCTCTACATCAATCATCTTTACTGTATCTTTTACAGATGCAACTGAAGCATAGCCGATTGCATTGGGGTTAGATGCGACTGTCTGCACAACATCACCTGTCGAAGTAAGTTCTTGTGAATATTTGCACAAATCTTCTGTATCTGTGATGGATTCAAAGCCGTCTCTTGTGCCGGATGCTGCCTCTCTGCCGATAAGTACGACGGGAGCATCTGCACCTCCAACTTCACTCCAATTTGTAATCTCGCCTTTGTAAAGCGCTGCAATCTGTTCGATTGTCAGGTCTTTAACAGGGTTTGCAGGATTTACAATTACTGCAATACCGTCAATGGCAACTACTGTTCCAACAAGTTCTGCTTTTTCTTCATCTTTCAAATCTCTGCTTGAAAGACCAATGTCACATCTGCCTTCTAAAACTGCCTGAATACCACTACCTGAACCTGTCGGATTGTAAGTAACCTTTAATCCGGAGTTTTCTTCCATATAGGCTTCACTTAAATATCCGATTACCTTTTCCATTGAGGTTGAGCCGTCTGTTGCAACTGTACCACCCTCTGTTGATGTACTACCGCAACCTGTAAGGGAAGCCAACAACAAACCTGTTACTGTTAAAATACTTATGATTTTCTTCATCAAAATCACTCTCCTTAAATTTTTTTCTTTTCTTTTTGTCTACGGTATCAGTTTAACATAGTATATGTAAACTCTAAAAGCAAATGTATGTTAATTGTAGGTTAAAATACTTAACTTAATTATCAAATACGTTAATTTGAATGAGTACTTGAATAAACACATAACAAAATAATTAATACAAAGACAAATTGCTGATAAAAAGTAGATTCCGCAAGACTATCTCTAATCTTGCGGAATCTACTTCCTTAGTTACTATTTCATTAGTATGATTGTTTTTTGCTCTTTATTAGATATAAAGTAGCAGTAATGCCTTTGATTGAATATAAATTATTGTGGCGTGAATTTTATTTATTTTCTTGTTTTGAACAATTTAAAGTGAAATTCCAACTATCCTGACACATTTTGTCAAGGTCATATTTTGCTTCCCAGTTAAGTTCTTGTTTAGATTTTGAAGGATCTGCATAACATTTTGCAATATCCCCCGGTCGTCTTGCAACAATCTTATAATTGACAGTTTTTCCACTGGCTTTTTCATATGCTTTAACGACGTCAAGAACACTATATCCTGTACCTGTGCCAAGGTTATATGCTTCAACACCTTCAGATGACATAACTTTCTCTACAGCCTTTATATGGCCAAGACTTAAATCAACAACGTGAATATAATCTCTTACACCTGTTCCATCGTGTGTGTCATAATCATTACCGAAAACGCTGAGACATTCAAGTTGTCCGTTTGCAACTCTGGCAATATACGGAACAAGATTATTCGGAATTCCATTGGGATTTTCTCCGATGAGACCGCTTTTATGTGCGCCAATAGGGTTAAAGTATCTTAAAAGTGCAATACTCCATTCATTGTCGGAATTATAAAGGTCTGTAAGTATTCTTTCAATCATATGTTTTGTTGCACCATAGGGGTTGGTTGTATGAAGCGGAAAATCTTCTTTGATCGGAACTGATGCAGGATCACCGTATACTGTTGCAGATGATGAAAAGACAATTTTTTTACATCCGTATTTCTTCATTGTTTCACAAAGTATCAATGTACTGGTTATGTTGTTGTGATAATACTCAAGAGGCATACTCACCGATTCGCCTACAGCTTTCAGTCCTGCAAAATGTATTACGGCATCAATTTTGTTTTCTTCAAAAATTTGCTCTACTTTTTCACGGCAAAGGAGATCTGCTTCGTAGAATTTAAAATCTTTCTGTGAAATTGTGCGGATTTTGTCAAGCACTTCGGGTTTGGAATTACAAAAATTATCTATTATTGCAATTTCATATCCTGCATCGAGAAGTTCAACACATGTGTGACTGCCGATAAATCCGGCGCCGCCGGTAACGAGAATCATTTTTATCATACCTTTCAAAATATATTTTATTAAATTATATTATAATTATTGTATTTTTGCAAGTAAATTGACATTTTAATGTTATTTTTTACAAGAAATAAATTAATATGTACAAAAATGCAAATTAGGGGTAGATTTTTTTTAAAATATGTTGCATAATATATGTATAATACTTGAAAGGAAATGAGTTTAATGAAATATGTCGTAATTCTTGCTGACGGTATGGCAGATTATCCTGTGGATGAACTTGGCGGTAAAACACCAATGGAAGTTGCAAATAAACCAAATATGGACAAACTTTGCAAAGCATCAGAGGTTGGTGTGAGTTATAATGTACCAGATAATCTTTCACCAGGAAGTGATGTTGCAAACCTTTCAGCCATGGGTTATGATCCCCAGAAGTTTTATACAGGTCGTTCTCCCCTGGAGGCAGTAAGTATTGGTATTGATATAAAACCTACAGATATGGTGTTTAGATGTAATGTTGTTAATGTTACTGAAGATGAAGAAATTTATGAAGACAAAATAATAACCGATCACAGTGCTGATGAAATCACAACAGAAGAAGCAAAAATTCTTATTGAAGCGGTACAAGATGCTTTTGGTAATGAAACTTATTCTTTCTATCCTGGCGTGAGTTACAGACATGCTCTTGTGTGGGATAATGGTCCTGATAGTTTTTCTCTAACCCCTCCTCATGACATTTTGGAAAAGAGAATAGGGGACTATCTTATTGGTGGTGAAAATGAAAAACCATTATATGATATGATGAAAAAAAGTTATGAAATTTTAAATAATCATCCCATAAATGTAGAAAGAGCAAAAAAAGGTCTTAAGAAAGCCAATACTATATGGATATGGGGAGAGGGTAGAAAGCCTGCACTTGAAAGTTTTGAATCTCTGCACGGACTAAAGGGTAGTGTTATTTCCGCAGTTGATCTTATTAAAGGTATAGGAATATGTGCAAATCTCAAATCAATAGATGTTGATGGCGCAACAGGTAATATACATACAAACTTTGAGGGGAAAGCGAAGGCATGCCTTGATGAACTCTTAAACGGAAGTGATTATGTTTTTGTTCATATGGAGGCTCCTGACGAGTGCGGACACAGACATGAAATTGAAAATAAAGTAAGATCAATTGAACTTATAGATGAAAAGGTTGTTGGTTATCTGGTTGAAGAACTGAAAAACAGGGGGATAGATTTCAGAATGATGATTTTGCCTGACCATCCCACTCCTCTTTGTTTAAGAACACACACAAGAGATGCCGTGCCTTATCTTATATATGACAGCACAAATGAACAGGAAAGCGGTGTTGATTTGTTCACCGAAGAAACTGCAAAGTCTACCGGTATTGTTGTAAAAGAAGGTTATAAGTTGATGGAGAGACTTATAAAATAAACAGGTGGTGCTTGGAATGAACACAAATAATTGTATTCTGATAGCAGATGATGATAAAAACATATGTGAACTTATAAGGCTTTATCTCGAAAAAGAAGGGTATAGTGCAATTTGTGTGTATAACGGTAAAGACGCAGTTAATGCAGTCAGCACAGGTAATTTTTCTGCGATTATCCTTGATATTATGATGCCTGTAATAGATGGCATGGAAGCACTTAAGTTGATACGGAAAAGCAGCGATATCCCTATAGTTATGCTGACAGCCAAAGGTGAAACAATTGACAAAGTTCTTGGGCTTGAGATGGGCGCGGATGACTATATTGTCAAACCCTTTGAGCCAAAAGAACTTGTTGCCCGTGTCAAAGCCATACTCAGAAGAACTGATAAGAATATGGTGCCTGACGTTGCCGTGAACTTTGAAAACTTGTATATCAATATCAGCACTTATGAACTTAAAGTCAATGGTGTAACTGTGGATATTCCACCCAAAGAACTTGAACTGTTGAATTATCTTTGTAATCACCCTAATCGCGTGTATACAAGAGACCAACTGCTTAATGAAGTATGGGGATATAACTATTATGGTGATTCAAGAACGGTTGATGTTCATGTCAAACGTTTAAGGGAAAAAATTGATGGTGTCTCTGAAAAATGGTCCCTTAAAACTGTCTGGGGTGTTGGATATAAGTTTGAGGTGAAGTAAATGGGAAAAAGCGTCATAAAAAGTATGATTGCAGGATCTCTTGTGGTTATGCTTGTATCTATGGTAATATTAACTGCTGTTTTTTTCTACAACGTAAAAACAAACTTAGAATCTCAATATTTTGAGGATATGAATATATGCGTCGACAATATAAAACCTGTTGCCAGACTATCGCTTGATTTTAGTACAAGTAAAATGCGCATGATGTTTGACGCATCAATGAATCAGTTTACAAGTTTTACAAAATACAGGTTTATTATATGTAAAACAGATGGACAACCGGTGTGGTTTGATTCAGAAATCAGTCCATCCGATTTGAAGCCATATTTGAAAAAGGCCGTGTCTTTGATTGGTGAAAATTCACAGGTTAAATCAATAGGATTGTTTGATAGCATATATGGCGCAAAAACGATGACATACGCAGAGCCTTTGATAAGTACCGACGGACACGAAATGATGATAGTGTTTTGTACAGCCAAACTTCCAAGTCTTTCATCAAGATTTATAGACATTTTGCTTGAAATTTTAGTTATGGAAATTGCAGCACTGTTTTTTATGGCTGTGTTTTTGTACTTATTTTCAAGAAATATTACATCACCACTTCACAAGATAAATGTTGCAATTAAAGAATTCTCAAAAGGCGATTTTAATAAGAGGGTAGAGTATAATTCTGATAATGAACTTGGTGAACTTGCATACAATGTGAATGTTATGGCTGAAAGCATCCAGAATCTTGAAAATATGAGAACTGCTTTTATATCTGATGTTTCTCATGAACTAAGAACACCAATGACTTCTATTTCCGGATTTGTACAGGGGATTTTGGATGGTACAATTTCTAAAGATGAAAGTGATAAATATCTGGAAATTGTTCTCTCAGAATCAAAACGACTTTCGAGGCTTGTAAATGATCTTTTGAATATTTCAAGAATTGAAAGCGGTAAATTAGAGATACACAAAACAAGATTTGATATTACGGAGTTAGCAAAACAAGTTCTTTTAAAATTTGAAACTGATGTCACCAAAAAAGAAATCAGTGTATATTTTGAAAGTGATTTGGAGGAAATCTTTGTTTTTGCAGACGTTGATTATGTGACACAGATTCTTATTAATCTTATCCACAACGCCGTTAAATTTGCATCAAATCAAGGATTCATTAAAATCAAACTTGAAATTCAGGATGAAAAATGTATGGTATATGTTGAAAATGACGGTGAAGGCATTGAAAGGGATAAACTCAGCCTCATATGGGAAAGATTTTATAAAACTGACTCTTCAAGAAGCAGTGATAAAAGCGGTGTTGGTCTTGGACTGTACATTGTAAAAAAACTAATTGATGCACAAAATGAGTCTGTATTTGTAAGCAGTGATAAAGGAAAGAATACTGTTTTTGCATTTACACTTGATATCGGATAAATGTTACAGTAATTAATTTTTTACACTTTATTAATACTTTGTTAAAAAATATATATTAACATAAAGACAGAAGAAATATAGGAGGTATGTTGTTATGGATAACTTAAACAACGAGTATAACAAATTTGAAGATAATGTTCAAAATGAAAAAAATGATGATTCTTTTGGTTTAAATCAGGAAGACAAAGATTTATTATCTGAGCCTTTGTCAAATGATGTTATTACAGGAAAATTTGATGATAATTCATATAAGTCTGATGCATCAGCTGATTCACCTGAACGTGAAACACCGATTTTTATAAATCATAAAGTAAATAATGTTAAGAAAAAAAGATATATTTCCGTTCCTGTTGCCATAATCTCTCTCATCCTCACTGCTGTCATATCAATAACAGGAAGTGCCATAGTTACCAATCTTGATGTATTAAATAAAGCAGTTAAAGAATATGGATTAAGTGATGGTGACAAAACAACCGTAGAAGACAATATTGCTGTATCAGATAATGGAATAAAAGGATCGTCGGCAACTGTTAACACACTTAATGGCGAAGTACTTACAACACCTGAAATCGTTGACAAAGTTGGCCCTGCTGTTGTTGGAATCATCAATAAAACAACTTACGGGAATGCATATGGATACTACGGATTCTTTGGTCAGGATGTTGACAAGGAGATTGAACAGTCAAGCGGATCCGGTGTTGTAATCAGTTCTGACGGGTACATTGTAACAAATAATCATGTTATTGATAATGCAACACGATTGACAGTTATTTTAAACACAGGTGAAGAGTATGATGGTAGAGTTGTAGGAAGAGATGCATCTACTGATCTTGCAGTTGTTAAAATCGAAGCACAGAATCTGACATTTGCCCAAATGGGCAACAGTTCATCTTTAAGAGTTGGTGAAACTGCAATTGCTATAGGTAATCCTCTTGGTCAGGAGTTTGCAGGAACAACAACAAAAGGGATTGTAAGCGGTCTTAACCGTTCTGTTACCATAGATAACACGACAATGAATCTTATTCAGACAGATGCTGCAATTAACCCCGGTAACTCAGGCGGAGCACTTGTTAACGAATATGGTCATCTGATAGGTATCAACACAGCAAAAATTTCTTCAAGCACACTTGAAGGTCTTGGATTTGCTATTCCGATTGATGAAGCAAAGCCTATTATTGAAGAATTGATAGCAAATGGATATGTTACAGGAAGACCTGTCATTGGTATTGCAGGACGTGCAGTTACAAAGGAAGATGCAGAGGCTTATAATCTCAAAGTAGGAGTGTACGTTTCAAGCATCACGCCAAATGGTCCTGCGCATCTTGCCGGAATTAAAATTGGAGATATTATTGTTGAATGTGATGGTGAACCCATTGAAACTGTCGATGATATCAATGAGATTAAAAATAAAAAAGCCCCCGGAGATATGCTTACACTGAAAGTGTACAGAAAAGGAAATAATGTTGATATAAGTATTATTTTGGGAGAAGAGACTCCAACAGAATAAAAAAGCAGGCTGAGCCTGCACCCAAGTCGCGGGCGTAATTTGATATACATCTTGTCTCGCGAACTAAATTCTGCGTAATTTCCTATACAGTAATAAAAATGCCACTTTATGTGGCATTTTTTGTTGACAAATATTTAAAAAAATATTATTATATTAATAGTATATAACTGTTGAAAAGAGATGAAACAAATGAAATTGATGCTTATACAAGGTCCAAATTTGAATTTTCTTGGCATAAGGGAAAAAAATGTATACGGTAATCAAGGATATGAAGATGTGTGCATAGAAACAAAAGAATACGCTATTTGCAAAGGCGCAGAACTTGAATGTTTTCAAAGTAATATTGAGGGTGAAATTATAAATAAACTTCAGCAATGCCACCTTGAAAAATACGATGGTATAATCATCAACCCCGGTGCTTATACACATTACAGTTATGCCATTTATGATGCCATTAAAAGCATAGATGTTCCTACAGTTGAGGTTCATTTATCAAATATTCACACCCGAGAAGAATTCAGACATAAATCTGTTACTGCCAAAGGGTGTGTTGGACAGATATGCGGATTTGGCACGGCAGGATATAAAATGGCAATCAATTATTTTACAGAGATGAAATAATTGGTCAGTATTTAAAACAAAAACGTATCTCGAATGTGAAAAATTCGGGATACGTTTTTTTCGTTCTTAAAATCTGAAATCTCTTTTTCCTGATTCAATATTTTTAAGATTTTCTATGGCTATTTGTCTGACTTTTTCATTTGGAATATTATCGAGTTCTTTTTTTATGAGTTCTTCACCGATGGTTTTTGTTTCTTCAGAAGCATAATCCATCAGATACTCTTTGAGAGTCATAAGAGCATTGGGATGACAGCAATTCTGAATTTGACCATTTTTAAGAAGTGTCATAAACCTGTCGCCGGTTCTTCCTTCTCTGTAGCACGCTGTGCAGAAAGATGGGATATACCCGGCGCTCATAAGCCAGTTTACAACTTCGTCAAGAGTCCTTTGATCAGACACGTCAAACTGTTCGGTGTCATGTGGTCTTTCATCATCACAATAACCACCAACAGATGTTCTTGAAGCACCGCTTATCTGTGAAACACCAAGTCTGATAACTTTTTCACGAAGTTCGCTGCTTTCTCTTGTTGATACAATCATACCTGTATATGGAACAGAAATTCTGATAAGCGCACAAAGTTTTGCAAATGTTTCATCACTTATACCATTATCAAAAGCAGATGGATCAATATCATCGGCTTTTTTTACTCGCGGAACACTAATTGTATGCGGACCTACACCATGAACTGATTCAAGATGCTCTGCATGCATTAAAAGACCTGCAAATTCATATCTGTATAATTCAAGACCAAATAAGACACCAAGTCCTACATCATCAATTCCGCCCTCCATTGCCCTGTCCATTGCTTCAGTGTGATACGCATAATCATGCTTAGGGCCTGTAGGATGAAGATATTCATAACTCTTTCTGTTATATGTCTCCTGAAAGAGTATGTAAGTGCCAATTCCGGCCTCTTTTAGTTTCCTGTAATTTTCAACCGTTGTTGCAGCTATGTTGACGTTGACGCGGCGAATATCACCGTTTTTGTGGTG
>JAZQJX010000096.1:0-144501 GCA_045541875.1 Clostridia bacterium
GCCTCCGACTTGACCTAAACGATTTATATCGTAGAATTATCAATAGAAACAACCGTCTTGCTCGTCTTTTAGAGCTGGGTGCACCTGATATTATTGTAAGAAACGAAAAGAGAATGCTTCAGGAAGCAGTTGATGCCCTTATTGATAACGGTAGACACGGCAAGACAGTAACAGGTCCTAACAACCGAGCCCTTAAATCCCTTTCTGATATGCTTAAGGGTAAACAGGGACGCTTCCGTCAGAATCTTCTCGGTAAGCGTGTTGACTACTCCGGCCGTTCTGTTATCGTTGTCGGCCCTGAACTTAAGATGTATCAGTGCGGTCTTCCTAAGGAAATGGCTCTCGAGCTCTTTAAGCCCTTCGTAATGAAGCGCCTTGTTGAAACCGAGGCTGTAAAGAGCATCAAAAACGCAAGAAAGATGGTCGAAAGAGCAGAAACTCAAGTTTGGGATGCTCTCGAGGTCGTCATTAAAGAACATCCTGTTCTTCTTAACCGTGCGCCTACACTTCACCGCCTTGGTATCCAGGCATTTGAGCCGGTTCTTGTTGAGGGAAGAGCAATCAAACTTCATCCCCTCGTATGTCCAGCGTTTAACGCGGACTTCGACGGTGACCAGATGGCTGTTCACGTACCTCTTTCACCTGAGGCTCAGGCAGAAGCAAGATTCCTTATGCTCTCTGCAAATAACCTTCTCAAACCTCAGGATGGTAAAACTGTAACCGTTCCTACACAGGATATGGTTCTTGGTAGTTACTATCTCACCATCATTAAACCCAAAGAGGTTAAAATCCTTGATCCCGGTGACTCAGGCTTTGAAGCAGGAGATGTGGTATGCTACCTCAGCAATCAGGAATTCAATAAGAGCAACAAAAAAGCCATAACAAAAGGCAAAGGTCTCCATTGGATTAACCTTGAACTTGAAGCAGAAGGCAAAAAACAGGCAACCTTCACAGAAGAAGGGTGCTTCCCCGGAGAAGACGGAGAAGGAAAGAGTTTCTCAAGTTTTGATGAAGTTCTCATGGCATACGACAGCGGTGCTCTCGGACTCCACGCTCCCATAAAAGTATATACTTCAAAAGAAATAGACGGCGAAACAGTTTCCGGCATTATTGATGCTACTGCAGGAAAGATTATTTTCAATGAAAATATTCCTCAGGATATCGGTCTTGTTGACAGAACCAAAGAAGGTCCTCTCACACTCGAAATCGGTATGAACTACGTTGCCGACAAAAAAGGACTTGGAAGAATCTGTGATAACTGTATCAAAGTTCACGGAACAACAGTTACAGCAGGCGTACTTGACCATATCAAATCTCTTGGTTACAAGTTCTCCACAAGAGGTGCTCTCACAATCAGCGTATCTGATATTATCATTCCTGAAACAAAACAGGAACATCTCGATCTGGCACAGTCAAAGGTTGATAAAATCACAAAGCAGTATAAGAGAGGTCTCATAAGTGATGAAGAAAGATACAACAAGGTAATTGCATCCTGGAATGAAGCAGTTGATGACATTTCAGATGACCTTATTGACAATCTTGATCAGTATAACCCCATCTACATGATGGCAACTTCCGGTGCCCGTGGTAGTAAAGACCAGATTAAACAGCTTGCAGGTATGCGTGGTCTTATGGCTGATACCTCAGGTCGTGCAATCGAAATTCCTATCAAGGCTAACTTCCGTGAAGGTCTTAACGTTTTGGAATACTTCATCTCAACTCACGGTGCCCGTAAAGGTCTTGCCGATACTGCTCTTCGTACAGCAGACTCAGGTTACCTCACAAGAAGACTTGTCGACGTATCTCAGGATGTTATCATCCGTGAAAAAGACTGCGGAATTGACCACGGTGTTGTTGTTAAAGCAATTACCGACGGTAACGAAGTTATCGAAGGACTCAGAGACAGACTCAACGGCAGAGTATCACTTCGTGACATTGCACATCCTGAAACAGGTGAAATCATTGTAAAAGCAGATGAACTCATCAATGAAGATCTTGCAAAGGAAATCTGCGATGCCGGAATTGAAGAAGTTGAAATCAGAAGTATACTCACATGTAAAGCAAGAATCGGTGTTTGTGCTAAATGTTACGGCTCCAACCTTGCAACATCTGAACTTGTAAATGCCGGTGAAGCAGTTGGTATCATAGCAGCACAGTCAATCGGTGAACCCGGTACACAGCTTACAATGAGAACATTCCACACAGGCGGTGTTGCCGGCGACGATATCACTCAGGGTCTCCCCAGAGTCGAGGAACTCTTCGAGGCTCGTAAGCCCAAGGGTGTTGCAATTCTTTCCAATGAAGATGGTACTGTTAAGATTGAAGAAACCAAGAAGAAAAGAGAAGTTGTTATTACAGACGAAAACGGCGTAACAAGCAACTACCTCATTCCCTACGGTTCAAGACTCAAAGTTACTGACGGTCAGAAGATTTCAGCAGGTGATGAACTTACAGAAGGTTCAATCTATCCTCAGGATCTTCTCACAATCAAAGGAAAGATATCAGACCAGGCAGGTCTTACCGCTGTTACAGATTATCTCACAAGAGAAGTACAGAGAGTATACCGTCTCCAGGGTATTGATATCAACGATAAACACATTGAAGTTATCGTAAGACAGATGATAAGAAAAGTAAGAATCGAAGATCCCGGTGACAGTAATCTTCTCATCGGTTCAATGGTTGATAGAAGTGAATTTGAACACGTTAAAGAAGAAATGCTCGAAAAAGGACTTGCAGCACCTGTTTCAAAACCTGTACTTTTGGGTATCACCAAAACAGCCCTTGCAACAGATTCATTCCTTTCTGCAGCATCCTTCCAGGAAACAACCAGAGTTCTTACCGATGCCGCAATCAAAGGTAAAAAAGATCCTCTCATCGGTCTTAAAGAAAACGTTATCATCGGTAAACTTATTCCTGCCGGAACAGGTCTTCCGATATATCAGAACGTTGAGGTTGTAACTCCCATAATTCACGCAGATGATTATATGGAAGTGAAATAATACAATTTAATAAATATGTAAACAATAAAGGGACTGTCTCTTAAACTGTATAATCACAAAATTTTATGCAGTTTAAGTGACAGTCCCTTGTTGTATAAAACATAATTTTTGACAATTTTTATGAATCATTGTACAATAAAACATATCAGGACACTCATAATAACAATTTAAGATACTGAAAAATCACACTACATTGTGTATTATAAGTGGTGAAAGTACAAAATTTTTGTGTGAGGTTATTGTATGGACTATATAATAAACAAGAAAAATTTTGAATTCATGAAAAATTTTTTAGAGAGTCCCATCGACTACGGAAGCCTTTTCTTCCATCAGATAGGTGAATGTATGCTCGAATGCGGAGGCGCAATTGAATCTCATAATCAGGAGTGCTTTGAAATAAGTTATGTAATTTCAGGATATGGTAAATTTTCTGTTGACGGTACTTGCCATAATGTATCTGCCGGAGATGTTCATCTGTTATGTCCGGGAAAGATTCACGCAATTACTACTGATTGTCCCGAGGGATTCAGGTTTGCTTATCTCGGTTTTAGTTTTTCCGATAATGAAAACGATGCTGAAATTGCACGAATCAGAGGGTTTTATCAAGGTGTGACAAGCCACATTCTCAAAGATAATGGCAATGTGTACCCCTTGATGAGAATGCTCATAGATGAATGGTACAGTGAGTCAAAACTTAACTACACCGTAATAATTTCTCTTTTGAAATGCATACTTGTTCTGACATCAAGACTTTTTGGAGAAAAAGAAAACGGAGGTTATGTTCCTGACTACAGAGACGACGTTCTTGGGAGAAATATCTATAGTATAATTCAGTATATAGACAATAACGCAACCGAAATAACCGGCATAGAAATGATTGCCCAGAGATTTGGATACACATCAAACTACGTATCTCATCTTTTCAAAGCCAAAATCGGTATGTCCATTCAAAATTATATAATAGAGAAGAAAATGGAATTTGCATCAAATCTTCTCATCAACACAAACTGCAGCATAACAGAGATTGCAGAGAGAGTAAAATATTCTTCCCTCCAGTCTTTTTGCAAAATGTTCAAAAAGTGGAAAGGAAGCACCCCCACACGTTACAGGGAAAACTACTATAAGCAAAGACAGGAGAGACAATTATGAAAAAAGGACCAATAACAGGAACATTTATCGATGAAATAACCTATGATATTCCCTCATCAAACTGGACGTTGGCACAATGGAAAAAAGACCTTGACCATATGCAGGAAATAGGAATAAATACTGTGATTTTTATAAGAGGCGGATTTGAAGATAAATCCGTATTTCCGTCAAAGGTTCTCGGCACACCCTATGCAGATGATTTTGCAGGCTTTATATTTGAAGAAACATCTAAAAGGGGAATGGATGTGTTTTTCGGAATGTACATTTCAAACCTTGACTGGAATGGGGGAGATGCCCAGGGTGAAATCAGAAAGAACAAACTTTTCATAAATGAAGTATATGAAAGATACGGCCATTATCCATCATTCAGAGGATGGTATATCCCTCAGGAAGATTGTTGCAATCAGGGTAACATTGATGAAATTATGCGTGGAATGTCTGCTCTTTGCAAAGACAAAACTCCGGACAAAAAAGTTTTCATAAGTCCCTATTTTAAAACACCCATAACATATAAGGATGACTGGTTCACCCCGGCGCAGCACTATGAAGAATGGGACAAACTTTTCTCATATGGCGGAAAAGACATCGACATCTGCGCTTTTCAGGACGGAACAGCACCCATGGACAAAATTGATGAATATTATACTCTTACCAAAAAACTTTGCGATAAATATAATATTCATCACTGGGTTAATGCAGAAACCTTTGAGCGAGACGTAAGATGTATGTATTACCCCATAACCTTTCAACTTTTAAGACGCAGACTTGAACATCATAAAAACTATGCAGAAAAGATCATAACCTTTGAGTTTTCACACTTTTTAAGTCCTCAGTCAATATATCCTTCTGCACATAACCTTAACAAACTCTATAAAGATTATTATCTGAAATAATAGATTTGCCAAGAGGCTATGTAATTTTTAGCAGACAGATTGACATATCCTTGTTTGTGTGGTATAATCCCTAAAGCAAACGACATCGTCAGAAAAACGGAGGATATTATGACAATTCTTTCCTACATACTAAACACTGTTGCATCCATATCCATCATTTCTGCATCCCTTGTTAAGGGTGAGAAAATGAACAGAATTCTTTTCCTTGTGTTTTTGGGGAATTTTCTTGCAGCCACAGGGTATCTTGTAGGCGGTAGCGGAATTAACGGTGCTGCATCCTGCTACATCGGTGCTGCTCAGACTATAATAAACTATTTTTATGAGTCAAAAAACAAGCCGATTCCCAAGTGGCTCATTGCAGTCTATGCTCTAACCTTTATTTCTCTCAACATATATGTGGGAATAAACCCTGGTCACACTGCTTTGGTAATCGTTGCAAGCCTCACCTTTATTATGAGTATTGGTCAGAAAAACGGAGCAAAATTCCGCTTCTGGACAATTGTAAATATGGTGCTATGGTGCACATATGATATATGGTCAGGTGCATACAATGGGCTTATGTCACACATTCCGATTTTTATATTCACACTTCTGGGTATGTATATCCACGACAGAAAAGAAAAGACAAATTGAAAAATACAAAAAACGGCTCCCCAAATTCTGGGGAGCCGTAAGCGTGTCTATAAAGTTGACACGTTGGGAGATTGTTGAAATAATTCGTTTTTTACATAACTTTTTTTAATGTATAGGAAATTACGCAGAATTTAGTTCGCGAGATAAGATGTATATCAAATTACGCTCGCGACTTGGGTGCAGGCTCAGCCTGCTTTTCTGATGGTTTTACTCTTTTTTAAAACTCTGTATACAACAGGTGCTGCAATGAGGGTAATTATGAGTTCAGGTATCATATATGCTCCGTTATATACAATTGAATAGACAAGGGCAAGACCGTCACCTGAGAATGTGTCCATAACCCAGTTGCAAAATCCTTTAAGTGCACTGATTTGAGAAAGTCCGGTAGAGTCTGCAAAAAACCACTCTGCCCATGCTCCGAAGAATATATATCCTGATATGATATGCATAATATATCGGAGCATTACGCAAACAACCACACCAATGCAAAGTTCTTTTGTTTCGCCTTTAAGCCTTCCTTTTAATATACCGCCAAAGCCTAAAACGGTATAGGCAAGCACATAATCAATAAGACAGATGCAAATTGCCGAAAAAGGTGCCATTTGACTGTCTCCGGGAAGAAAAAAAGCCGACACAGTGCCAAAGCCTGCAATCATCTGAAGCACAGAGTATGCAAATGCGGCAATAAGACCGGTTTTCATTCCGAAAAGATAGCCTGCCAGAATTACAGGAAGCATCGACACAAGTGTTATCGAGCCACCGAAGGGCAGGGCAAAAATTTGCACAAATGACAGAATCAGTGCAAAGGCAATAAGCATAGCAGAAGTGACGGTTTTCTTTGTTTTCATACAAAACATCTCCTTAAAAATTTTAAGATGTTTGGGAGCCAAAAAAAAGCATACCCAAAAAGGTATGCCTGAAAACAATAATATTTTTCCTACGTTGGCATTACCCAAATCAGGTTTACGGGTCGGAACAGCATCATATTCCCTCTCAGCCTGCTTGCGCAAGCTCCCCGGATTTGTAAACAGTTTAACACAAAAGATTTATATTTGTCAAGATTAAAAACTGTACTTTTTATATATGTAAACGACAAAAGTTTAATATTTGCATACACAAATTTTTCATAAAATCCATATATTTTCAAAAAACACTTGATTTTATTGTTTTCTTGTGCTATAATATCATCTGTTGCTGATATGCGCCGCTAGCTCAGCTGGATAGAGCGTCTGACTACGGATCAGAAGGTCAGGGATTCGAATTCTCTGCGGCGCGCTTATTTAAAAAACCATGTGTTTCAGATGAAGCATATGGTTTTTCTTTTTGGGACAGAGCGTCTGATTTTTTGCGAAAAAGCAAGAAATCAGGTGCGTGAGAATTTTTTGGAAAGTGATATTGATTTTTTCAAAGTATGTGGTATAATATAGGTACCACATACAACAATTTAATAATGAATAATCGGATATTTTAAATAATTTAAAATGTCTTTTTCTGCTATATCTATATATGATGTTACACGACATATTTATGTTTGTTAAAAACGTAGGCTATAATATGTTTTGTCGTGTGATATTCATATTTAGATTGTTGTGTGTGGTAACATGAAATCAAGCCTCGTTTTTATGCGTGGTGCAGATTTCTGTTGCCACGCATTTTTATTTGCGTGAGACTTTAGAAAGGGTTATAAGCATTATTAAACAAAAGAAAAAATACAGTAAAGGAGGTTGATTATATGGCTAAAAAGCCTAATTTAACTGAATTAAAAAATCTTTTTAAGCAAAATAAGGATTTTGAACTCACTGACGCACAATATGAGAAAAAAACTGGCACTTCACTTCCCAAAGATAAATATTATATCAAAGCTAAATCCGCTTTATCCAAAATAGCAAAAGAATATAATTATAATATAGAAGTGATAGAAAAGAGAGTTATATTTAAAAAAATTAATTGAAGAATATAGTTAATGTCAAAAAATTATGTTTATGAATAAAAACTCGAATGTACGACAAGGAGATAAAAATGGAAGAAAAAAATTTATGTTCAGGAACATGTAGAGAGATATACAAAATTATATATTGGATTATTGTTGTAATTGCCTTCATAGTTGGATTATTAATTTCATGTGATAAAGAAGAAGAATTACTTGGTTGGGTTTGCGGATTGATTTGTATAGGTATTTTCTTTGTGATTCATTTATATTTATTTGGTAATACAATAACCGTTACCGATAAACGTGTATATGGAAAAACGTCATTTGGAAAAAGAGTAGATCTGCCATTAAATAAGATTGCAGCTGTATCATGCAGTGGTATGGGAAGTATTGGTGTTTCTACATCATCTGGTTTGATAAAATTCAATTTTATAGATAATTCAGATGAATTGCATCGTACAATTACAACTTTAATTATGGATAATAATCAGTAAAAGAAATATTGTCTGAAATCCAAACTTTAAACAAAAGAAAATCCATAGCCGATAATAGCTAAGTTTACTATTATAATCTATGGATTTTTTCTTTTGATCAATTATCTTCTGCCAGGAGTGTGTTATTTATCACAATCTAATATTTCGTTTTCTTTTGATGTAAATAAAATAAGACAGCGTCTGTTTATGTGTTCGTAAAAGCGAAACATAAATTGTAAATATACTTATAAACTGTGTCGACATTTATAAATACTTATGATATAATGAACACAGTAATCCTTGCTGTCGCAAGTCTTTACGGCTTCGCCGTTTGTGTGCCTTGGCACACCTGTGTCATTGACGGCTTCGTAAAAATACCCTTGCAAGCAAGTATTTTTACTCATGGTATAATAAATACGATTAAAACCTAAGTACGAAACAAAATACCATATAGCATAAGTGTAATATGAAAAAAATACCCATATTGCAAATTCTTTCATCGATAGCATACTGCAAACCATCGAACTGCGTGTGTTTGAACTTAGTCTTCCCGAAAAGGATGGAAGAGTATGGTATGAAGCAGATATTGATTATGAATCTGGCAGTAGAAATACAAAAAGGGTAGTGTTTTCTAATGACGGACTGATTTTTGTAACCTATGACCATTACGAAACTTTTATAGAAATAAGATAGGAGGCAAGTGTAAATGAATAATATAAAATTGGATTTTTCAGACTGTAATTATATTATGGAAGTGTATGAATATGTAAAAAAACAGTTCAAATTACCTGATTACTGCGGTAATAATCTTGATGCGTTGTGGGATTTCCTAAGGGACGAATGCCCCCTTGATGCCAAAATAGACATTGACGGTATTGAGTATTTAAACAATAAATTTGACGGACACGGAGACGAAATCAAGAAAATATTCGAAGACTTACCAAGAGAATATGGAAATGAAAAAATAAAAGTTATTATACATTCTTAAAAACTGATTTTGATATGCTTGACTACAAAGTACATTATATTATATAATAATCAAAACAAATAATTAGTAGTTCAGTTTAGTAATAGAATTATCGTGTTATTCGTGAAATACGTGGAATTTGTTTAGTTTTGCGTGCGTGATTCGATTGTCCAACAGGACAATCACTACGGATCAGAAGGTCAGGGATTCGAATTCTCTGCGGCGCGCTTATTTAAAAACCGTTGATTTCCAAAAGGAAGTCAACGGTTTTTGTGTAAATAATCATAAGAATGATATCTTTTTATCTGTAGTTTATTAAAAGTACTGAACATGGATTGAAATTTAAAAAATTGCTTGATATTTTCATCCGTATGTAGTATAATATATGATGTCGTACAGCCGGGGCGGTAGCGGTGCCCTGTACTTGCAATCCGCTATAGCAAGGGTCATGTCTTTATTGAGGATTACACTTTTCGTGTAGTACCGTCATATCAATGTTGATGGTCGGGTCTTGCGCAATATGCGTTTGTGAACCTGGTCAGGTGAGGAATCAAGCAGCCATAAGCAAAGTCTGCATATGTGCCGCAAGAGTGCCCGGCCTGAGTTGTATATGGCGGCAAACGTGCGGGGAGTCGGATTCGATTTAAAGACGTACGACTTTTTTTAAAACAAATCTGACAGGAAGTGATGAAAGTGGCATATCAGGCGTTGTACAGAAAATGGAGACCGATGAAGTTCGATGATGTTATTGGTCAAAGTCATATAACCGAAACAGTGAAAAACGAAATGCGTTCAGGAACTATTGCTCATGCATATCTTTTCACAGGTACCCGCGGAACAGGTAAAACCACTACGGCAAAAATACTCAGCCGTGCACTCAACTGTCAATCTCCCATAGATGGAAACCCTTGTAACGAGTGTGAGGTATGCAGATCAATTATCAGCGAAGTATGTCTTGATGTTCAGGAAATTGATGCTGCATCCAACACAGGCGTAGAAAATATAAGAGACATAATTTCACAGGTTCAGTATCTTCCCACCATGGGAAAATATAAAGTATTTATCATAGACGAGGTTCACATGCTTTCAAAAGGAGCGTTCAATGCCCTTTTAAAAACCCTTGAAGAGCCTCCTGCACATGTTGTATTTATCCTTGCAACAACAGAGGTGCAGTCTATTCCTGCAACAATTCTTTCAAGATGCCAGAGATTTGATTTTAAAAATATTTCAATTGATGATATTGTTTCAAACATAAAGACCATTCTTGCATCCGAAAACATAGAAGCAGATGAAGATGCTCTTGAATATGTTGCATATCTTGGGGACGGCTCAATGAGAGATTCTCTGAGCATCCTTGACCGTTGTCTTGCTTTTTCGTCCGACAGTCTCAGCCTTGGAAAGATTATTGATGTAGTGGGAGCAGTTGATGACAAAATTCTTTACGAATTTGCAAAGGATGTTGCAAATAACGATACAGCAACAGCTCTGATGCGCTTTAATAGTTGCATAAATGACGGCAAAAATCTTGATAACATTGCAAAAGGACTTTTGAATGTTTTCAGGGAAATCATAATGTACAAAATAAATGAGGAAAACTTTTCTGCAAGCAAAATCAAAAAAGAGTATCTCAAAGAATGTGCTCATCTTTTTGATGTGGCATCTCTTTCAAATTACATAAACATTATTTCAGAGTGCATTGCCTCTTTCAAAAGTTTTGCATCTCAGAGAGTGCTTTTTGAATGTGTGCTTGTTCGTCTCACAACTCCTCAGATGAACTCAGACTATACATCTGTTCTTGCGAGAATAAGCGCTCTTGAAAACAAGATGGCATCAGGAGTTTTTGTATCTTCATCATCTGCAGATGAAAATAAGCAAAATATATCGCAAAAAGAGAAAAAAACCGATACCAAATCAGGGGACAAAGACATATCCAAAGGAACTTCGAAAAGTGCACCTGAAGATGTAAACGCCAAAGAAACCCCTGCTACAGAGAATAAAACCGGCTTGGGTGGTGCAGTTCAGAATGTGATGCAAAAATGGCCTGAAGTAACAGATTATCTTTTAAACAACGGTAAAATTGCACTTTACACCAATCTTCTTGGCTCAAATGTATATGAAGAAGACGGAACTCTTATAATCAGGGTGGATGATGAATCCAAAAAACATATGCTTTGTGAAAAGGTGAATGCAGATCTTTTAAAAGATGTGATAATATCTTCAACAGGTGTTGATGTGAGAGTGAAAATTGTGTGTGGAGGTTCAGAGGAAAATACTTCAGATGACGATATTTTCAAAAATCTGGACAGCCTTGGTAAAAATTTTCCCGACAACTTTAATATTAACTAAAATATTATGATTTTTCCTGTGTTATTTTGAAACTCTTTAAGTTGACATATTTGTATAAATATGGTATAATTAATAATTATTTTTCATAACAGATAAAAGTGTTTGGAGGTTTAAACAAATGACTAAAATAGCAATTATCGGATTCGGAGTTGTTGGTTCCGGTGTGTATGAAGTAATAAGAAAAAATGCTGCGGAAATCACCGAAAAATCAGGAACCGAAATTGATATAAAGTATATCCTTGATATAAGGGATTTTTCAAATCATCCCGAAAGCCATCTTTTTGTGAATGATGTAAATATCATTGCACAAGATGATGAGGTTTCTGTTGTTGTAGAAACAATGGGAGGACTTGAACCTGCAAACACATTTTCCCGTCTTATGCTTTCAAAGGGCAAAACAGTTGTAACATCCAATAAAGAACTTGTTGCAACTTACGGCGATGAACTTTTTGCATTAGCCTCTGAAAATGGCTGTGCATATTATTATGAAGCAAGTGTGGGCGGTGGAATTCCTATCATTCGTCCCATGAAAAACTGCCTTAGCGCAAACAGGATTGAATCAGTGTTTGGAATTCTTAACGGAACAACAAACTACATTCTCACAAGAATGTTCACAGATAACGTATCCTTTGAATCAGCCCTTAAAGAGGCTCAGGAAAAAGGATATGCAGAAAAAGATCCCACGGCAGATGTTGACGGGTTTGACACCGGTAAAAAAATCAGCATTCTTTCTTCAATGATTAACGGCGAAAAAATCAATCACGAAGATGTTCACACAGAAGGTATCCGCAGCATAACTCTTATAGACACGGAATTTGCACAGAGTTTCGGCTATAGCATAAAACTTATCGGCAGTTGCAGACGTGTGGATGACAAATACAGTGTAGTGGTTGCACCCATGCTCGTGGAAAAAGATTCTCCTCTTGCGGGAGTAAATGATGTTTTCAACGGAATTATGGTTTGCGCAAATATGCTGGGTGATGCATTTTTCTATGGCAGAGGCGCAGGAAAACTACCGACAGCGAGTGCGGTTGTGGCAGATGTTATAGATGCCATAAGAAGCAAAGAACTTGTATTTAAAGCACCCTGGACAAAAGCAACGGGAAACGTTCTTGTACCTTATGATAAAATAGAATGTGCAATGTATGTTTGTCTTAGTGAAACAGATGATGAAACTGTAGCAAAAGTTTGTCAGATTTTTGGAAACGATCTCAAAATTATTGTTAAAGACGGATATGTTGCATTCATAACCGGTAAGGATACAATTTCTGCCATAGATGAAAAACTATCAAAAATTAATGCAAAAGTAAATAATAAACTGATGATTCTCTGATATATGTTTATCGGTTCTTAAATCATCCCGGGGGTAGCCATGTTTAAAGTCAGAGTTCCGGCGTCCACTGCTAATCTCGGTCCCGGATTTGACTGTATGGGTATAGCGCTTAATCTATATAATACAGCAGATTTTGAAAGGACAGATTCAGGATTTGAAATCAAAATTCTTGATGAAAGCAGTGCATACGTTCCTACAAATGAGAATAATCTTTTATATAAAGCAATGGATGCCGTATATAAAAAAGCAGGAGAAGTTTTAGACGGCATAAAAATAACAGTTAAATCAGACATTCCTGTAACAAGAGGTCTTGGAAGCAGTTCTTCGGGCATTGTCATGGGACTTGTCGGAGCAAATCATCTTCTTGATGACAGGTTTTCAAAAGATGAACTTCTTCATCTTGCCACAATTCTGGAAGGACATCCCGATAATGTTACTCCGGCACTGCTTGGAGGATATACGATTTCTTATGCAGAAAGAGAAAAAGTGATATATTCACGCACCGATGTTTCCTGCAATTTGAGGTTTGCGGCAATGATTCCTGATTTTTATCTGCAGACAAAACGGTCAAGACTTGCTCTTCCGAAATTTGTGCACATGCGGAACGTGACATATAATGTTGCTCATGCATCGCTCCTTGCATCTGCTTTTTTTTCGGGTGATGAAAAACTCCTGTATTCCTGCTTCAGGGATAAGATTCATCAAAGATTCAGGTTTCCTTTCATAAAAAGCGGTGAATATATCACAAGATGTGCAAGAAGGTTTGGTGCCTACGGAAGTTTTATAAGTGGCGCCGGCCCCACAATCATGTCAGTTATCAGCAAGGATAATGCTGATTTTGAATATAATATGAGACAGCTTATAAAAACAAATCTAAAAAACTGGCGTCTTGTAATGCTTGAAGCAGACAATGAAGGCACAGTTATTCAATATTGAATTGGAGGTATAAAAATGGGCTTAATAGTTCAAAAATTCGGCGGTTCATCTGTACGCGATGCCGAAAGGGTAATGAATGTTGCCAATAGAATTGTTGACACATACAAGCAGGGGAATTCTGTTGTTGTAGTTGTTTCAGCACAGGGTGACACAACAGATGATTTAATTGAAAAGGCAAAAGAGATTAATCCCAAAGCATCAAAAAGAGAAATGGATATGCTTCTTTCAACAGGAGAACAGATTTCAATTTCCCTTCTTGCAATGGCAATACAAAAACTGGGTTATCCTGTAGTATCCCTCACAGGATGGCAAATTGGGATGAAAACCGATGCAAACTACGGAAGCGCCCGTATTTCAAAAATTGACACGGAGCGTCTTCATAAGGAAATAGATTCCAATCATATTGTTATTGTTGCCGGTTTTCAGGGAATCAATAAATATGATGATATAACAACTCTCGGAAGAGGCGGTTCAGATACATCTGCTGTTGCAATTGCAGCAGCACTTCGTGCAGATATGTGTGAAATCTATACAGACGTTGACGGTGTTTACACAGCAGACCCAAGAATTGTTCCCACAGCAAAGAAACTTGATTCAATTTCATATGATGAAATGCTCGAACTTGCAAGTCTTGGTGCAAATGTACTTCACAATCGTTCTGTTGAAATGGCAAAAAAATATAATATAAATCTGACTGTACGCTCCAGCTTGAATAAAAATGAAGGTACAGTTGTTAAGGAGGTAAACAAAGTGGAAAAAATGTTGGTCAGAGGTGTGACAAGAGATAATGATGTTGCAAGAGTTTCTATCTGCAATATTGAAGATAAACCCGGTATGGCGTTTAAAGTATTTTCACTTCTTGCAGGAAAAGGCATAAATGTTGATATTATCCTTCAGTCAATTGGCAGAGAAGGTATGAAAGATATCAGTTTCACAGTGTCTGAAGGAAACCTTGAAAAGACAGTTGAACTTCTTGAATCAAACAAAGAGTCTCTTTGCTTTGAAGAAATAAAAACAAGCACAGAATATTCAAAGGTTTCAATTGTAGGCTCCGGTATGGTTAATAATCCCGGAGTTGCAAGCACAATGTTCGAAGCACTTTATGATGCAAACATCAATA
Source organism: Clostridia bacterium (assembly GCA_045541875.1). Taxonomy (GTDB): domain Bacteria; phylum Bacillota; class Clostridia; order UMGS1810; family UMGS1810; genus RGIG1828. The sequence continues at coordinate 14,780 of JAZQJX010000096.1, forward strand.
TTCATATGATTTCCACATCAGAAATCAAAGTATCTGTTCTTATTAACAAGAAAAATGCAGACAGAGCGGTTAGCGTAATTCACGATAAATTTAATTTTGCATAATAGTGTTAATCCGGAGACATGCACTCTTGTGTGTCTCCGTTTTTTTGGCTAACATTTTGTCATATTGATGCTCAAGGGAGGATATATGAAATCTGAAAATAATAAATCCATGGATAAAATAGAGGGAAGAAATCCGGTGATGGAGGCACTTCGCTCCGGAAGGACGATAGATAAAATTCTTGTTCAAAAAGGCGAAAAACATGGTTCCGTCATAAAGATTCTTGCTCTTGCAAAAGAGAAAAGGATTGCTGTATCATATGTAGAAAAGGCAAAACTTGATAAACTCTCTGCATCTCATTCTCACCAGGGCATAATTGCATATGCCGCAGTCAAAGAGTATGTGAGCGTGTCTGATATCATAAAAATTGCAAAATCGAAAAATGAACATCCTTTTATAGTAATTTGCGATGACATAGCCGATCCGCACAACCTCGGCTCAATACTCAGAAGTGCAAATGCTGCAGGTGTCCACGGAGTAATAATCTCAAAACATAATAGTGTTGGACTCAATGCTACAGTTGCAAAAACATCAGCAGGGGCAGTAGAATTTACGCCTGTCGCCAAGGTTTCAAGCATTGCCCGGACCATTGAACAGTTAAAAAAGGAAAATATATGGGTGGTTGGTGCAGATATGGATGGAGAAAACACCATATACACCCATGATTTTTCAGGCTCTGTTGCAATTGTAATCGGAAATGAGGGAAAGGGGATTTCCCATCTTGTAAAAGAAAAGTGCGACTTTATAGTAAGAATTCCCATGCTTGGGAAAATATCATCACTGAACGCATCTGTAGCGGGTGCTTTGATGATATATGAGGTTGTACGCTCAAGGCAGAACTAACGGAGGAAAATGTTATGAAAAAGGCGATAATCACAGTAATAGGTAAAGATAAAGTTGGTATAATTTACGGAGTTACAAAAATTCTTTCAGAAAACAAAATAAACATTCTGGACATTTCACAGACAATTCTTGATGATATGTTCACAATGATGATGATTGTAGATATCGAAAACGCCTCAGCCCCCTTCGAGAAAATTTCAGAAGTGTTATCCATTGAAGGGAAAAAACTCGGCGTTGATGTGAGAATTCAACTTGAAAGCATATTTGAATCAATGCACAGAATCTGATTAAGGGGGCGTATTTGGTGATAAACAGATTTGAAATGGAAGAAACAATGCACATGATAGACAGTGAGCATCTTGATATAAGGACAATCACCATGGGTATATCACTTCTTGACTGCGCATCATCCGATATAAATATTTCCTCAGAAAAGATTTATGATAAGATATGCAAAAAAGCGGAAAATCTTGTAAGTACCGGAGAAACAATAGAAAGAGAACTCGGAATTCCCATCATAAATAAAAGAATCTCCGTAACCCCCATATCTTTGGTTGCTGCATCATCTGATGCAAAATCATATGTTCCCTATGCCAAAGCCCTTGACAGGGCAGGAAAACAGGTAGGAGTAAACTTTCTCGGAGGGTTTTCTGCTCTTGTACACAAGGGATTTACAACAGCGGATAAGATTTTAATAGATTCAATTCCCGAGGCACTTTCCACAACAGACATAGTGTGTTCTTCAGTAAATGTGGGAAACACCAAAAGCGGAATCAATATGGATGCTGTGGCACTTATGGGGAAAACCATAAAAACAGCGGCTGAACTTTCAAAAGATCAGGACGGATTTGCCTGTGCAAAACTTGTTGTTTTTTGCAACAGTGTTGAGGATAATCCCTTTATGGCAGGTGCATTTCACGGAGTAGGGGAGCCCGATTGCGTTATAAATGTTGGCGTAAGCGGTCCAGGAGTTGTAAAACATGCTTTGGAAAAAGTTAAGGGATGTGATTTTGGGGTTGTTTCCGAGACTATCAAGAAAACTGCTTTTAAAGTAACAAGAATGGGACAACTTGTAGCCCTTGAAGCATCAAAACGCCTTGGTGTACCCTTTGGTATTGTGGATCTTTCATTAGCACCAACACCTGCTGTTGGTGACAGCGTTGCATATATATTAGAAGAAATGGGACTTGAAAAGTGCGGAACTCATGGCACAACTGCTGCTCTGGCACTCCTTAATGATGCAGTAAAAAAGGGTGGAGTTTTTGCATCATCCTATGTAGGAGGATTAAGTGGTGCATTCATTCCTGTCTCTGAAGATGCAGGGATGATTTCTGCAGCCAAATGCGGTGCTCTTTCTTTGGATAAACTTGAAGCAATGACATGTGTTTGCTCTGTGGGACTTGATATGATTGTCATCCCCGGTGATACAAGCGCGTCAACAATTTCTGCAATCATTGCAGATGAAGCGGCAATCGGTATGATTAACAACAAAACAACAGCAGTCCGCATAATCCCCGCACCCGGAAAGAAAGTTGGAGATGTGGTTGAATTTGGCGGTCTTTTGGGAACAGGTCCTGTTATGGCGGTGAATGATGCTTCAAGTGAAGAGTTTATCAAAAGAGGCGGACGTATACCTGCACCAATTCATAGTCTCAGAAACTAATCGGAGAGGAAAAATGCTGAAAATAAAGGAAGCAATTGTAGTCGAAGGAAATTATGATAAAATCAAACTGTCCGGCATAGTAGATGCAACAATAGTCGTTACCGACGGATTTATGATATTTAAAAATAAATCAATGATGCGGATGCTTTCTGATCTTGCAGACAAGAAAGGCATAATCATTTTCACAGACAGCGACAGGGCAGGATTTCAAATCAGAAACTACATCAAAAACGTTCTTCACGGTAAAAACGTAAAGCATGCCTATATTCCTGATATAAAAGGCAAGGAAAGGCGAAAGGATAAACCGTCAAAAGAAGGTTTTTTAGGTGTTGAAGGCGTCAGTAATGAGATAATTATAGATGCTCTCAAAAATGCCGCAACACCTGAAATTGATAGCAGTGAAAACAAAAGACAAATTACAAAAGCCGACCTTTGCATTGACGGATTTTCAGGACTTTCAGACAGTCATATAAAAAGAACAGGATTTCTAAAAAGTCTCGGGCTTCCTGTGAGAATGTCATCAAATATGATGATAGAGTGTCTCAATGCCATATATGGATACGACGAATATAAGAGGCTTGCAGCACAATATAATAAGAAGAAACAGGATTAAAACGCAAAAAAATATCCCCGGAAAGGCTATAATAGCCTTTATTCCGGGGATTTTTTTTGGTAATTTTCAGAAAAATGGTATGTTTTTTGGTATATTTGGTTATACTGAGAAAAGGTGCGATTAACTAAATAACGAGAGATATTCTAAAAATATACTAAAAAACGTTATTGATATCGTAAAAAAATGTTTACTTATAGGCTTTTTTATATAATTTAATCAATATATTGCCGGATACACCTTATGCCACACTATATATTGTCAAAAGATACGAATAATTTTTGTGTACAATACACAAAAAAAATCTGTTTTGTAACATTTTTGTAATTTTTAATTAACACCTGAATAATCATTAATAAACGCGTTTTTGTGGGAAAAACAAAGGATTTTAGGGATTCTGTGCCTGATATTGCCCTGTTTATTAAATACTGTCCCCACATTGTCAAAAATGCACATAGTATTTTTGAAACAAATTTGACAAAAAAAATTAAATAGTCTAAAATTGAGACTGCTATGAAATCTGAGATCAGGAGGTGGATATTATGGTTATTATAAAATCCATACACAATGATAAGTATTTTAAATCAAGATGCATATTTGTTATGGCACTTACATTGTTGTTTCTTTTATCTGTAACAACTGTATATGCCGCTCCGTGGAATGAAAAAGTGACGATTCTGGATGGTGACCGGGAACTTACCGTGTACACTTCCTATAATGCTGTAAAAGATATTGTCGGAGAACAAGGTATTGAACTTTCAGATACAGATGTGATATATCCTTCTGTAAATGAAGACGTGGACGACAGTCATCTCATTGTTATAAAGAGACTTAAACTTCTTGAGGTGAACTATCGCGGACAGCAGGTTATATACTGGACAGATGCACAAACCTACAGAGAGTTCATAAAAAAAGGCGTTATTGATGCAGACGAAGACGATATATTTGATGTTAACCTTGACACAAAACTTGAATCTTCAGGCAACAAAATCAGCATCATAAAATATGACATCGTAACAGAAACTGTCGAAGAAGATATTCCATATAATTCTACGGTTGTTTATGACGACACACTGGACAAAGGTGTAAGAAATGTAACAACAGTCGGACAAAACGGTAAAAAAGCAAAATATTATGATGTTCATTACCGTGACGGCGTTGAAGTTTCACGCACATTTTCTGGTGAGGAAATAACGGTTTTGCCTGTTGATGAAGTTATTACAGAGGGAACAAAAGAACTTTCAATAAATGTTAACGGTCAGGTAATTCCTTACAAAAAGGTTCTCACATGTCAGGCAACGGCGTATGACCTTTCTTTTGAAAGTTGCGGAAAATATCCCGGTTCACCCGGGTATGGAATTACTGCATCCGGAACATATGCAAAGGTTGGAACTGTAGCGGTAGATCCGAGAGTTATTCCTCTTGGCACAAAGATGTACATTGTTTCTACTGACGGAAGTTATGTATACGGATATTGTACTGCCGAGGATACAGGCGGAGCAATAAAAGGCAATAAGGTAGACCTTTTCTATAACACAAGAAACGAATGTATGCAGTTCGGCAGACGAAGTGTGAATGTATACATTCTTTAATGAAAATACGAGCAGACTATTCTTCTTACGGAATAGTCTGTTTTTTCTTTGCGGAAATAAAACAGATAAAAATAATAACGGAAAGTATCAGTGAAACAATAATGGGAACATACGGATTCATATTGATAAACTTTATGTCTTTTAGGTTTTTCACAGATAAACCAATAATAAAACTTGTAAATGCACTAAAAAAACGCGCAGCAATAATTTTAAAACTTCTTAAATTCTTATCAATAACGCCAAAAATTTGCATAATTACAGATAAGCCTCCAAAGGATGCACATGCACACATGAGGGCAAAATTAATATCTGATGAACCGTTCTCTGCCAAAAGTGTCATAGCCTTAGATATTTCAATAAGACAGTAGACTCCGCATCTGACAAACGTCTGATATCCGAAAACGGAGTGGATGATACAGATAATAATTTCAGCAAGAGCCGTTGCTGTTATTAAGTATCCTGCAATATTTATAATTGTAGTAACAGACAATTCGCAGCATTCGGTGATGGATGAGCAATTCAGATTTTTTTTATTTTTGGAAGAATTAACTTTATCGTCTGTCAATCCAAGTATAAATCCTAAAGTCACAGAGGATATTGTCTGAACACAGTACATCATAATTCCGAGAGATATATTTCCGAGCATAACACCTCCAACTGCACATATCAGAAAAACAGGGCTTGCTCCGTTTGTAAAGCATATAAGTCTTGCTGCTTCATTTTTGCTGATTAAGTTTTTACTATATATGTCAGATGCGCAGATTCCGCCGCAGGGGTATCCGCATAAAAGTGAGCATAAAAAAACTTCAGAAGATGCATAACTTATATTAAAAAATTTTGAGATTAATCTTTTCAGCGGATAGAAAAAATCAGGAAATCCTTTTTGAACAATATATTTTGAAATTACAAGATAAGGAAACAAAGACGGAATCAGAACAGTCGCCCACATTCTGAGAGACTCTGTAATTTCCCTGCTGATTATTCTGTGATTTGCAATTAACTCAAAAATTATTACTGTAATCACACAAAAAGTCAAAGTGTTTTTGGATTTTTTCATAATTAAGCCTCCTGATAAAACATATTTAAAAATATGTTCTCATATGAATAATAAACAGGATTTATTATGTTTTAATGAGGCGAAAAGATGTTTGATATAAAATATAAACTTATCTACCAGGGAGGAACAATGTGCATAAAGGGATGCTACAGCGTGGCGTCATATGATGAAAATATAATAGTGTTAAGGTGCGGCAACGATAATATCTTTATTAACGGGGAATCTCTTTGTATATCATCCTTAAATGATGAAGAGATATATTTAAAAGGAAGTATTACTGCCATAGATTTTGCTTGATTTAAAAACATAATTTGGGAGATGTGAAAGTGCTCTGGAAGGTTGTCGGATACATAAGACTTAAACTCGACGGTGATAATATATATACATTTATTGAAAAGTGTAAAACAAACGGAACAGAACTTAAAAACGTTAAAAAATTTTCGGGTAGTTTTTATGCTGACGTACTTTCCACATCACTGAAAAAAATTATAGAAGTTTCCAAAGAATTAAATATTTCATTAAAGGTAGAGGGAAGATACGGACTTGCAATGAAAATATTCATATACCGTAATCGTATCCCTCTCTTTATCGCATCGCTAATTTTCACATTGCTCTTTTTTCTTAATTGTATTTTTATAAGAGAGATAAAAGTATCAGGTAATCACTACCTTACCGATAAACAAATAAAATCTGTCATATCGGATTGCGGAGTGAAAAAAGGAACGTTTTTACTGTCTGTAAAACCTGATGAAATAAAAGATGAAATATTAAAAAAATGTGACCATCTTTCCTGGGTGTGGATAGATATCATAGGGACAACGGCATATGTTGACGTCAGGGAAAAAATATCAATCCCCGAGGTTTTTGATTATGATTACGCCTGTAACATAATTGCAGAAAAAGACGGAGTCATACGCGAAGCAATATCCGAGTCGGGGGTTTTATATGCAAAACCGGGAACATATGTAAAAAAAGGGGATTTGCTGATTGGCGGAGTGTATGATTCAAATGAATATGCTCCGGTTCGTTTTGTTCATTCAAAAGGAAGCGTTAAAGCATATACTACCTATACCTTGAGCGAAATTTGTAATTTCACATATTATTCCTATGAATTGACAGGTAAAAGTAAAAGAACATACGGACTGGAAGTGGCAGGGCAGGTAATAGAAACAGGCTCTGAGAGGAAAGGGTTATACATGGAAAGGCAAAATAATAAAAAAATAACAATATTTGGAAAAAATTATTTTTCTTTGGGATTTACAAATAGCAAATATTGTGAGATAATAAAAAAAGAATGTACAATGGGATATAATGAGGCAGTTAATAAGACAACTGAAAATCTCATACAAAGACTCAGAAGCACTTTGCCCTATGATGCCGAAATTATAGACATAGAAAAAAACTACGATGATAAATCATCCATGGTGTCTGTGACGGCGCATTGCATAGAAGACATAGGAGAAGAACTTCCCATTGAAATCGGTTGGAGGTAATATTTTTGGAAAAGATTATTGAATTTTCAGATATTGAAAAAATCATATCTGTTTTCGGCGAGTTTGACAAAAACATCAACATCATAAAAAAGGAATTTGATGTTTCGGTTGTAAGCCGTGACAGCAACATAAAAATATCAGGTCTTGATGAAAATGTTAAAAAGGCACAAACTGTTATAATGAGCCTTTTTAAACTTCTTGAATCGGGAGAGACCATCACAGATCAGAATCTTGCCTATGCCATTGAGATGGCAAAAGATGGAGTGGATGACACTGCTTTGTACGGAAAAGACTGCATCCTTATAACTGCAAAAGGAAAACCTGTGAAAAGTAAAACTCTGGGGCAGAAAAATTATGTTGAGGCTATAAAAAACAATACCATCACCTTTGGGATAGGGCCTGCCGGAACAGGTAAGACATACTTGGCGGTTGCAATGGCTGTAAAGGAATTCAAAGCCAAAAACATAAGCCGCATAATACTCACAAGACCTGCAGTTGAAGCGGGGGAGAAACTTGGTTTTTTGCCCGGCGACCTTCAGAATAAAGTTGATCCGTATTTAAGACCTTTGTACGATGCTCTCTATGAAATGTTTGGCATGGAAGCCTATCAGAGACTTACAGAAAGAGGTGCCATCGAAATTGCTCCTCTTGCATATATGAGAGGAAGAACTCTCGATGACAGTTTCATCATTCTTGATGAAGCGCAAAACACAACACCTGAACAGATGAAAATGTTTCTCACACGTATAGGATTTAATTCAAAAGCAATTGTAACAGGTGACATAACACAGATGGATTTGCCTGACGGAAAAAAGAGCGGTCTTAAAGATGTTACCGGAGTTCTCAAAAATATAGAAGATATTTCCTTTTGCTATCTCACGGAAAAAGACGTTGTACGTCACCGCCTTGTTCAGCAGATTATAAAGGCATATGAAAAAAGAGATGAGAGAAGACAAAAGGTGTCAAAAGATAAAAAGTAGGAGATGCGATATGGTAAATGAAATATACATTGAGGATGTAAGAGAGAATCCGGACCTTTGCGAAGAAATGGAAAAACTTCTGGAAAAAACCGTAGAAGCCACGCTTTCCTATGAAAAAGTGGAAATGCCATGCTTTGTAAGTATAAGCATAGTGGAAGAAGATGAAATTAAAGAGATAAATAATGAACACAGAGGAATAGATAAAGTAACAGATGTTCTGTCTTTCCCTGTTGTGAATCTTATAGACGGAACATTTAATGAGGATGCCGGAGATTTCTATGAAGGGAGACTAATTCTTGGTGATATTGTTCTCTGTGCAAAAAGGGCAAAGGAACAATCTGAAGAATTTGGTCATTCCCTGGAAAGAGAAATGAGTTATCTCACTTGCCATTCCATTCTTCACCTCATAGGCTATGACCACGAGGACGAAGATGAAAGGGAAGTTATGAGACAAAAAGAAGAAGCGGTAATGGAAATATTAAATCTCAGAAGATAAGGTGATAATATGTCAGAATTCAAATCGGGATATGTTGGAATAATCGGACGCCCCAATGTGGGAAAATCAACTCTCTTAAATAAAATGGTCGGGCAGAAAATTGCCATCATATCATCAAAACCTCAAACCACAAGAAGCAAGATTCTTGCCATAATGTCAGACCATGACAGTCAGGTGGTATTTTTGGACACTCCCGGGTTTCACAGTCCAAAAAACAAACTCGGTGAGAATATGATGAAAGCAGTGGATTCAGCCATAGGTGATGTTGATGTTCTTTTAATGGTCGTAGAACCCAAAGATTCAATAACACCTTCTGAAGAAAAAATCATCGAAAAAATAGGGGATATCCCCACAATTTTGGTTATCAATAAAACAGATACCGTAAAAAAAGAAGAACTTTTAGCGGTTGTCAAAAGATACAACGAAATTCACTCTTTTAAGGACACGCTTTTTGTAAGCGCACGCACCGGCGACGGAGTGGATATTTTAAAATCTGTCATTAAAGAGAATTTATATGAAGGACCTATGTATTATCCTGAGGATATGGTGACCGATCAGCAGGAAAGACAGATTATAGCAGAGATTATCCGCGAAAAGATGCTTCATCTTCTTGACAAGGAAGTTCCCCACGGAATCGCCATAGAGATTGTTAAAATGAAACACAGAAAAAAAGGCGAAGAGGTTCTCTATGACATAAACGCCAACATATACTGCGAAAAAGCCTCTCACAAAGGAATCATAATAGGTGCAGGCGGAAAAACATTAAAAGAGATAGGAACAAGAGCAAGGCTTGATTGTGAAAAGATGCTTTCGGCAAAGGTGTTTATGGAACTTTGGGTAAAGGTTAAATCTGACTGGAGAAATTCAAATAATATGCTCAAAGAGTTTGGACTCATTGAAACTGACAGGTGATAAAATGGAGTTTAAAATTTTAAATGATCTGAATGATGATATAATAAACATCAGAACAAAAACTTTTGTAATAGGACGTGCAGTCCCAAAAGAAGTTGACTTTGACGGAAAAGACAAAGGTCTTATGCATTTTTGCCTTTATGATTCAGGAAACCTTCTGGCATATCTTCGTGCAGAAAAGACAGAAGATTATCTTCACATAGGCAGAGTATGCGTTGATGAAAGCGTGAGAAAAAAAGGCTATGGCAAAATGCTTTTGAATCACCTTTTTAAATATTCAAAAGAAAATGAGTTCTCAATGATTGAACTCAGTGCTGTCGACACGGCTGTAGGATTTTACGAAAGGTTAGGATTTTCCAAAAAAGGAGAGTTCTATATGGAGGCAGGTGCACCTCATATATATATGTCAAAGAATATAGAATAAGGGACGATGAGTATGAGAAAAGAACTTAGACAAAAACCCGACCTTAAAAATATAATTATGCTCACTCTGGCAGGATTTATCAATGCCTTTGGTGTAACTCTCTTTTTGTATCCCGTAAATCTCTATGATAGTGGTATATCGGGAACATCAATGCTTTTTGCTCAACTTACACCCGAGAGATACTCCCTTTCACTTTTTTTGTTAATTCTTAATATCCCCTTATTTATTATCGGGTTTAAAAAGCAGGGGTGGGTTTTTACATTCTATTCGCTATATGCTGTCATAATGTATTCACTCGGCTCATGGCTCATAACCGATGTTTTGCCCGTGGATGTATCTTTTGTCTCGCCCCTTGCAGGCGATGATCTGTTGCTTTGTGCACTGTTTGGCGGACTCATATCGGGAATTGGAAGCGGACTTACCATACGCTATGGCGGAGCAATTGACGGAATTGAAGTTATGGCGGTAATATTTTACAAGCGTCTTAACATAACAGTAGGCACGTTTGTTATGATATATAATGTGTTGTTATATATCGTCTGCGGTGTTGCAATCGGAAGTTGGATACTACCGCTTTATTCAATTGTAACCTATGGTGCTGCTCTCAAAACCGTTGACTTTGTCGTAGAAGGTCTTGACCGTTCAAAAGGTGCGATGATTGTCACAACAAATCCTGATGAGATATGCAAAGTTTTGACAGAAGAATTTGAAAGCGGAATGACAAGAATTGATGTAAAAGGCGGATATTCGGGTGAGGGGAAAACTATGGTATATTTCATTCTCAACCGTTTTCAGATATCCCGAATGAAAAATCTTGTTCATGCAACAGACCCTATGGCATTCATAACGATTATGGAAGTTGCAGATGTGTACAAGGCAAATATAGATGCATAGCCTGGGAGGATATGGTTTAAGATTAGGAGGAGACTATGAAAAGTTATATTGAAGCAATAAAAGAATATTCCAAAAAAGAGTATAAGAAGATAACAAGAGAGGCAACAGGAGAATTGAAATATCCTTTCATTGTTCCCGGATGTGCCTATCAGAATCAACTGTGGGACTGGGACAGTTGGCTTACCGATGTTGCTATAACACAGATTCATACAGATAATTCTGAAGATGAAAAAGAATATATTGAATATGAAAAAGGATGCATAAAGAATTTTCTTGATTTTGCAAAAGATGACGGCAGAATTCCCATTTTGGTCAGTTGTGCCAAAGAAGATAATGACAGATTCTGGAGAGAAGAAAGTAATTTTCATAAACCCTGCCTCATTCAGCATCTTGCTTTTATAGTCAAAAAGACAAACGGCGACTGTTCGTGGTTTGAAGATGATTTTTCAAAACTCGAAAAATTTATTTTGTATTATATGAAAAACTGCCGTCATGAAAAAACAGGACTCTATTTTTGGATTGATGATTTTGCAATAGGATTTGACAATGATCCTACAGCCTTTAACAGACAGAGATGTTCAAGTGCAAATATGTATCTTAATGCCCTGATGTATAAAGAACTTGAAGCGTTCGTATATATCTGCAGGTGTATGAATAAAGACTCAAAAGCATATGAAAAGGAACAGGAGAATCTCAAAAACGCAATAAGAGAGCATCTTTGGGATGAAAAATGCGGATATTATTACAGCGCCGACCTGAGTCTTCGCCCCGATGATCCAAATGACTGGCTTCATAAAGGCAATCCAAGAAAATATGAATGTATCATAGAAAGAATAGACACCTGGACAGGTATGATGTCCATGTGGTGTGGTGTGGCAACAGATGAGCAGGCAAAGAGAATTGTTGAAGAAAATTTCAAAAATGAAAAAACACTCTGTTCGCCATATGGAATCCGTTCACTTTCAAAACTTGAAAAAATGTATCACATTTCATATACCAAAGGAAATCCTTCATGTTGGACAGGTCCTGTGTGGGGTATTGCGAATTATATGTCATTTGTGGGACTCATTCGTTACGGATATGAAAATGAGGCAAGAGAAATTGCCGAAAAAACAGTAAAACTCTTTGGTGAGGACATTATTAAAAACGGACAGATGCACGAGTATTATCACCCCGATACGGGAGAGGGCGTAACAAATATAGGATTTCAGAGTTGGAACCTTCTTGTAAATAATATGATTGCATATCTTGAGAGCAGGGAAAGAACAGAAGAATTTTAAATTGCGGAGAGAATTATGGCTATAATAAAAGAAAAAGGCTTGGTACTTAAATACAGTAACATAAATGACAATGACCGTCTCTTTACGGTTTTTTTTCCCGAAACAGGAAAAATTACCGCCATGTCAAAGGGGATAAGGTCACATAAACATAAGGATTTTTCAGCACTTCAGCCTTTTTGTTATTCGGATTTTGTGATAGACACTTCAAAAGGTCTTGGCTACATAACATCTGCGCAGGTGATAGAAAACTTTTATGATATCCGCACAAGCGTACAAAAAACAAGCCTTGCATCCTATATCACTGACATTGTGTCTCTGATTTCAGACGAAATTGCATATGATGATGAATTTTTCCGTTTCACTCTGAACACTCTTTTTATGATATCAAAGGTAAACACACAAAATCCTGAAACAGAAAAAGATGAACTCATCAAACTAAAAGCCATATATGAAATGAAAACAGTCTGCAATTCAGGCTATAGTCCTGTTATGAATCAATGCAGTATCTGCAATAGCACAAGAGAACTTGAATATTTTGATACTTATGAGGGGGGAATCGTGTGCAAAACCTGTCACGACTCAGGTCATAGTCCCGAATCTGTTAAAATTTCAGGCGCATCTTTTAGAATCCTTTCATATATTTGTGCTTCGGACTTTAAATCGGTTTTCAAATTCAATGCATCTTCCGATGCCATAAAAGAAGCGTCAGAGATATGTGAAAAGTACCTTATCAACAAACTTGAAATAGTTTCGGCAAAGTTAGAATATTTTAAAAGTATAATTTGTTCATAAATAATAGACAAAAGTGCAGGTTTTATCCTGCACTTTTTCCTAAATTTTAATAAAAATTTGCATTTTTGGAAAAAATTTTGTTAAATGCTTGAATTTTTTTGCATTTTGTTATAAAATTAACGTTGGTTAATCAGAAAAAAATTGGAGGTAATTGGAAATGGCACATAAGTATGTATATCTTTTTTCCGAAGGTAATGCTACTATGAGAAACCTTCTCGGCGGTAAAGGTGCAAACCTTGCTGAAATGACCAATATCGGTCTCCCTGTTCCCCAGGGCTTCACAGTTTCCACAGAAGCATGTACCCAGTACTATGAAGATGGTCGTAAAATCAGCGCTGAAATCCAGGCTGAAATTATGGAAAACATCATCAAAATGGAAGAAATCTGCGGCAAAAAATTCGGCGATAAGGAAAATCCCCTTCTCGTATCAGTTCGTTCAGGTGCAAGAGCATCTATGCCCGGTATGATGGACACAATCCTCAACCTTGGTCTCAACGAAGAAGTTGTTGAAACAATGGCTGCAAAAACAGGCAACCCCAGATGGGCTTGGGACTGTTATAGAAGATTCATCCAGATGTATTCAGACGTTGTTATGGAAGTTGGTAAAAAATACTTCGAACAGCTCATCGATGAAATGAAAGAAGAAAAGGGCGTAACTCAGGACATCGAACTCACAGCAGATGACCTCAAAGCGCTTGCAATGGCTTTTAAAGCAGAATATAAAAACAAAATCGGTAAAGACTTCCCAACTGATCCCAAAGAACAGCTTATGGGTGCAGTAGAAGCAGTATTCCGTTCATGGGACAACCCCAGAGCAAACGTATACCGTCGTGACAACGATATTCCTTATTCATGGGGTACCGCTGTTAACGTACAGATGATGGCATTCGGTAACATGGGTGATGACTGTGGTACAGGTGTTGCATTCACACGTGACCCTGCAACAGGTGAACCCGGACTCATGGGTGAATTCCTTGTTAATGCACAGGGTGAAGACGTTGTTGCCGGCGTCCGTACTCCCATGCCTATCGCTCAGATGGCAGAAAAATTCCCCGAAGCATTCGCTGAATTCAACAAGGTTTGCAAAATCCTTGAAGATCACTACAGAGATATGCAGGATATGGAATTTACCATTGAAAATAAAAAACTCTACATGCTTCAGACCAGAAATGGTAAGAGAACTGCAAAAGCCGCTCTCAAAATTGCTTGTGACCTGGTAGATGAAGGTATGATTGATAAGAAAAAAGCAGTTGCTATGATCGATCCCCGTAACCTTGACACACTTTTGCATCCTCAGTTTGATGCTAAAGCACTCAAGGCTGCAACACCCATCGGTAAAGGTCTTGGTGCTTCCCCCGGTGCTGCTTGCGGTAAAATCGTATTTACAGCAGAAGATGCTGAAAACTGGAATGCAAGAGGCGAAAAGGTTCTTCTCGTTCGTCTTGAAACATCTCCTGAAGATATCACAGGTATGAAAGCTGCTCAGGGTATCCTCACAGTTCGTGGTGGTATGACATCTCACGCAGCAGTTGTTGCACGTGGTATGGGAACATGCTGTGTATCCGGTTGCGGAGACATCAACATGGATGAAGAAAACAAAAAGTTCACACTTGCAGGCAAAACCTTCACAGAAGGTGATGAAATCTCCATCGATGGTTCAACAGGTAACATCTACGATGGTATCATCCCCACAGTTGATGCTGAAATTGCAGGCGAATTCGGTCGTATCATGCAGTGGGCTGACGAATTCAGAACACTTAAAGTTCGTACAAATGCAGATACTCCTGCAGATGCTAAAAAAGCAAGAGAACTCGGTGCTGAAGGTATTGGTCTTTGCCGTACAGAACATATGTTCTTTGAAGCAGACAGAATTGCTGCATTCCGTGAAATGATTTGTGCAGATACAGTTGAAGAAACAGAAGTTGCTCTTGATAAGATTCTTCCTTATCAGCAGGGAGACTTTGAAAAACTCTATGAGGCTCTTGAAGGAAATCCTGTAACAATCAGATTCCTTGATCCTCCTCTCCATGAGTTCGTTCCCACAGAAGAAGCAGACATCAAAGCACTTGCTGCTGCACAGGGTAAATCTGTTGAAGATATCAAAGCAATCATTGATTCTCTCCACGAATTCAACCCCATGATGGGTCACCGTGGCTGCCGTCTTGCAGTAACATATCCTGAAATTGCAAAGATGCAGACAAAAGCAGTTATCCGTGCTGCTATCAATGTTAAAAAAGCACATGCTGACTGGAACCTTGTTCCTGAAATCATGATTCCTCTCGTAGGCGATATCAAAGAACTCAAATATGTAAAAGCAGTTGTTGTTGAAACTGCAGATGCTGAAATCGCTGCTGCAGGCGCTGACCTCAAATATGAAGTTGGCACAATGATTGAAATCCCAAGAGCAGCACTCACAGCTGATGAAATCGCTAAAGAAGCTGAATTCTTCTGCTTTGGTACAAACGACCTTACACAGATGACATACGGTTTCTCAAGAGACGATGCAGGTAAATTCCTTGATGCTTACTATGATGCAAAAATCTTTGAAAATGATCCATTTGCAAAACTTGACCAGACAGGTGTAGGTAAACTTATGGAACTTGCAGTTGAAATGGGTAAAAAGGTTCGTCCCGAAATGCACTGCGGTATCTGTGGTGAACACGGCGGTGACCCTGTATCTGTTGAATTCTGCCACAAAATCGGTCTTGATTACGTTTCCTGCTCACCTTTCCGTGTGCCGATTGCACGTCTTGCTGCAGCACAGGCAAAAATTGCAGAAATGTAATTTGAATCTGGCTTATGTCTTGGGGCAAACCCAGATATAATACAAAAGGCAAAATAAATTATCAAATGAGTCTTGTGAACTTTCGTTCACAAGACTCATTTAACAACGATTACAAATACGTATATATAAACTGACCATAATACAGGAGGCAATAACATGCAAGACTATCTTTCACCAAATGATCCGCGCTTTATGGGCGTGACAGACTCTGAATCAATTCAGAATGCTGTAAATGCCGCCGAAAAAGGCCCGATAAGAACTGTGCGGATTCCCAGAATATGCAAGCGTACAGGAAATACAGAATGGATTATAGAAAAATCAATTCTTCTTCCGTCTGATATCACCATCATTTTAGATGATTGTCATCTTACACTTAAAAAAGATATATATGAAAACATCTTCCGTAACAAAAACCTGTATACCGACATACAAAACAAAGCAGAAGGCAAGCAAAAGGGTATCAGAATTATAGGTATGGGAGATGCAATATTAGACGGTGGCGAAGGAAATGACCTCTTGGAAAGAACAAGTTTAAAGGACGGAAGACCGAGTATCCGTTTTAATAACTTCATCCTTTTACATAATGTAGACGACTATGTTTTAGAAAACTTTTCGTGCATAAACCTTCGCTGGTGGGCAATAAATCAGATTTGCTGTACACATGGAAGACTTGAAAATCTGCGCTTCTTTAATGGTGAATTAATACCCAATCAGGACGGTATTGATGTAAGACTGGGTTGTTCTTATATATACATAAACAACATCACCGGAAGACTCGGCGATGATGTTGTTGCGCTTTCGGCATTTGCAGGATCTAAAGAGCGTGAGATCTTTCTCGTTGAAGGTATGACACCGGACATTCACGATGTTACTATCCGTGATGTGTCTGCAGATACAAACTATTCTTTGGTTGCTTTGCGTAATACAGATGGTGCTAAAATGTATCGCATAACCATAGAAAACATCAAGGATCCCGGTGGAATATACGGTCCCAGAAGTGTTGTAAGAATCGGTGAAAACCTTTACTACAAGGAACGTACATCAGTAATAGGCGAAACTTATGATATTAATGTTCGAGGTGTTTATTCTTTAAATCGTGGCACAATTTTTATTGGCGGAGCACTTAATGATTCAAAGATTTGTGATGTATATGCAGGAGGCACTTCTATGAGTGCAATATCAACTTTTGCTATCCATAGATTTCTCCAGCAAAAGCAGATGTATGCATGGGGCGGCGCTACTATGGAAAATGTTGTATTTGAAAACATACACTATAACGGTACTGCACAGCACTGTGACGAAGAATGGATGAACGATCCGGGCACACCATTCCCCGGTTGTGCACTCGACTTTCGTCGTGTTCGTGAAGACGACTATTTTAAAAATGTTGTTTTCCGTGATGTTTTTGCACATGAGGGCAGTGAAATCTGCATAACTTGTGACCAGATAAAACCTGATATCAGAAATTAATATGATATAACAAAAAGCGTGTTATCAATATGATAACACGCTTTTTTGTATGCCTGAGACAAAAATGTCAAATTGTCAGGTCATAATATATTGACTAAAATGAGATATTGTGTTATTCTGTCTTGGGAAATTTTTACGGAGGCAAAATATGACAGAAAGAAACAATTTTATAGACATATCAAAAGGGATTGCAATCATCCTTGTTCTTTTTAATCACCATGTGTGGGAAAAAACAAGCATTTTTAACACTCATCTCTATTACTGGATAATAAGTATGGCAGTACCGTTATTTATGTTGTGCACAGGTTATGTAACCGCACTGTCATTTGAGAAAAAAAGGGATACCATTAAAACGGCATATTCGCCAAAAAGAATATTACCAAAACTTTTTCGCTACATAATGCCCTTTTTCTGGTTTTATGTTATAGAAACTGTTTTAACCTTTGCTTTTCAGAAATTGGGCTATATCGGATACCTTTCAGACCTCGGTTTTGTATTCAGTGATGCATATGAGGAAAAAATTACTGTTTTAGATACTGTGAAGTATTTTTTTGCAGGAGGCAGAGGAATTCACGGGACGTACTATTTTCCCATAATACTTCAGGTTGCACTCATCATTCCCCTGATACATACAATTGTCAGAAAGTATGAGTGGGGAATATACCTGTGTTTCGGAGTAAATTTAATATTTGAAATTCTTAAAACTTCCCTTGGTATGCCTGCCGGAATATACAGAATCCTTGCTTTCAGATACATATTTGCTCTTTCAATGGGGTGTTATTTATACACATACCGGGAGAAGTCCGAAAAGTGGCAAAAATGGCTTGTTTTCTTTTTGCTTGGATCGATATATACATATATGGTGAATTACACATCCTTTGAAAGACAGATTTTCACCTACAGATTCCGTAATTCCATGATATCAATGCTCTATATAACTCCTTTGTTTTTACTTGGTATTAAGAATCTTGGGAAAATCAGATGTTTATTTCTGGAAAAACTCGGAAAAGCCTCATATCACATTTTTATGGTGCAGATATTATACTATAATTTTCTGGCACCTATAGTTTGGCATACATCTGCAAATAAGATTATAAATGATTTTCGGGGCATGATTTTGAGCCTTGTGATATGCCTTGGCGGAGGGTATGGATATTATATGTTATATAATTTTATATCAAGAAGGTATAAGGAACGTAAACGTGAAAAATCCGTTGCATAACGAACTTTTTGAGTGAGGAAATAATATATGAAAAACACACTATATGGCGATGGAGTTCACGATGATACTTTGGCAATTCAGGAGATGCTTGACACAATGAATGAGATAGAATTACCAATTCCGGAGAACTTTTATCTCATTTCAAAATCTCTTGAAATTGGAAGCAACAAAAGATTGACATTGCCCAAAAATGCCACAATAAAACTTAAAGATGGTTCAAAATGTGTAATGATAAAGAATGAAAACGTTAATGATTTGGACACAGAAAAGGCAGAAAAAGCATGTCACTACAGCGCTTATATTTCAAGCGGTAATGTAGGACACGAAGGTGGCGACCTTTTTGTTCGCAGAACACTGGAAGAAATAAGTGAAATGTTTAAATAATTAAAAAGGGGTTTTTTTAAATTATGAAGATTTTTAACATACGTGACTTTGGCGCAAGAGTTTGTGATGCTCCGCAGACAGAAGCAATCCAGTCAGCTATTGATGCGTGCTTTTTAGGGGGCGGAGGAAGAGTTGTTATCCCCTGCGGTGTATTTATAACGGGCGGATTCCGTTTGCGTTCAAATGTTGAGTTATATTTAGAAACAGGTGCTATCGTAAAGGGAGTCCGTGATCCTGAACAATATAGCGGATATTTAAACGACGAGATTGAGCCTATATCGCAAGAGGATTTAGATGCTTCACAATCTGGTCTATGTCGTCCGAGTGCTGACCCCATAAGCAGATGGTCAAACGGACTCATTAAAGCAATAGACGCTAAAAATATTGCAGTAATGGGCGAGCCTGGTTCTTACTTTGACGGTTGCTACTGTTTTGACCCCCAGGGCGAGCAGAATTACAGAGGACCTCACGGTATGAGCTTCTGGAGATGCGAAAATATCCGCCTTTCAGGATATACCTTTATTCACAGCTCAAACTGGTGTCACATTATCTGTAAATCGAAAAACATTAGCATTGAAAATGTCACCATCCACGGCGGATGCGACGGTGTCAACATTCATTACTGTGACAATGTGCTAATCGAAAACTGTAACATAAACTCCGGCGATGACTGCGTTGCAGGGTTTAACACTCACGATGTTATCGTAAGAAACTGCACACTTAACACTCCCTGTATGTCTATTCGTATGGGCGGAAATAATATTTTAGTTGAAAACTGCATATCAGATGAGCGAAACTTTGGCACACGCCGTTGGCTTGCTGATGAAAAGAAAATACGCGGTGAGGTTACAGACGAAACCTGCAACCACAGATCACACACAGCTTTTTCTTATTACTGCGACTACCGTTGGGGTGAACTGAGAAAGCCGGCTGAAAATATCACAATCCGTAACTGCCGTTTTGACCAGGAAGACGAGCTTATCCGTGTAGAATATGACGGTCGTCACAGATTTTGTCAGAACCGCGGTCTGCGCAGTCTTTTTATTGAGAACTGCTCGTTTGCTGATATTATTTATACGGGGATGGTATGGGGCAAAGACATCGAAAAAATCACATGCGTATTCAAAAATGTACATGTTGAATGCAAAAAAGGTTATGAAGATGTGCCGTTGCTTGCGGTTGGTAACTTTGACAAACTCATTTTTGAAAACTGTACTTTTGAAGGATATACCGACCCCACAATTTTAGTAGGCACTGATGATGAGGATAAAATAGAAATCATAAATTCTCCAATTACTGTTAAGAAGGTTTCGCGCGAAGAAGCACTCGCTGCTCACCCGCATGGTGTCTCAAGTGCAGACTTCGGAAACGAAGCAAATCTTAATTATTATTAAAAGCCAAAAATAAAAGGAGGACAATTATGAAAGAGTTTTTTCATGTAATGAAAGAGAATTTTTTGGCGATTGCGACAGTGTGACAATTCAGAATGCTATAGATGCTGCAGAAAAAGACGGTTGTCGCAAGGTATTTATCCCAAGATATAACCTAAGAACAGACAAAACCGAATGGAGAATCTCAAAGGCTATTGAGCTTCCGAGTGAAATGACCGTTATTTTTGACAACTGCTATATGGTGCAGATATTATACTATAATTTTCTTGCACCGATTTTGTGGAATCTGTTTGGCAATAAGGTGATAAACGATTTTTTTGGTATGAGTATCAGTCTTTTAGTATGCCTCGGCACAGGATATGTATATTATCTTTTGTATAATTTCATATCAAAAAAATATTATCACACAAAACGAATATTGTTGACAAAAAATTAAGTTAATGTTAAAATAGAAATACCCCCCAGGGGTATTTCTATTTTTTACTGTATAGGAAATTACGCAGAATTTAGTTCGCGAGATAAGATGTATATCAAATTACGCCCGCGACTTGGGCGCAGGCTCAGCCTGCTTTTTTACTGTACAGGAAAATTTGCAGAATTTAGTTCGCGAGACAAGATGTATATCAAATTACGCCCGCGACTTGGGTGCAGGCTCAGCCTGCTTTTTACGGAGGCAATTTATATGAATGAATGTTGTTCCCACAAAAAAATAAGAAACGATGAAGAAAGAAGGCTTTTGACAAACAGACTAAGCCGCATCGAAGGGCAGATAAGAGGAATTAAAAAGATGATTGAAGAAGATGCTTATTGCATTGATGTCTTAAATCAGGTGAGTGCCGTTTCTTCTGCTATAGGCTCTTTTTCAAAAGAACTTTTGAATGAGCATATAAGAACGTGCGTTGCAGATGATATAATAAAGGGCAACACGGAAAGAATTGATGAACTTTCAGACATCCTAAAAAAACTTATAAAGTGAAGGTGAGATAATGGAAAGAAAATATAATGTTACGGGAATGACCTGCGCCGCTTGCAGTGCAAGAGTTGAAAAGGCAGTTTCTTCTCTTGACGGTGTAACAAATTGCAGTGTAAACCTTTTAACAAATTCAATGACTGTCACAGGTGATGCGACAGATTCTGAAATAGAAAATGCCGTTGTAAAAGCAGGATATGCAATAAAAGGTTCAGACCATAACGAAAAGGAAGACAATGAGAAAGAAAACACAGGTGATTTCAAAACTATTAGATTAAGACTTATTGCTTCATCGGTGCTGACTTTGATTCTTATGTATATTTCAATGGGGCATATGATGTGGGGTTTCCCCCTTGCAAAATTTCTTTCATCAAACCCTTTGTCCCTCTCCCTTTGTCAGATGCTCCTTTCTCTTGGTGTTATGATAATAAATCAGAAGTTTTTTATAAACGGATTTAAAGGAATTTTAAACAGAGCGCCAAATATGGACTCTCTTGTATCAATCGGCTCCGGTGCGTCATTTCTCTATAGCGTTATCAAAGTGTTTGAAATGAGCCATAATGCCTTTTTAAAAGGTGAAAATGTTCACTATCTTCTCCATGACCTCTATTTTGAATCTGCCGCAATGATTCTTACACTCATAACCTTCGGAAAACTTCTGGAGTCCTACTCCAAAGGAAAAACAACAAATGCTCTTAAAGGTCTTATGAATCTTGCACCGAAAAAATCAACTGTTGAAAGAGACGGAAAAGAGGTTATTATTGATTCAAAAGATATCATACCCGGTGATATTTTAATTGTCCGCCCCGGCGAAAGTTTTGGCGCAGACGGAATCGTAATTGAAGGATTTTCGAGTGTGGATGAATCTGCACTCACCGGTGAAAGCATTCCTGTGGACAAGAAAAAAGGCGACAGGGTAAGCACCGCCACAGTTAATAAATTTGGATATCTGAAATGTAAAGTCACTGCATCCGGCGAAGAAACAAGTCTTTCAAAAATCATAAAACTTGTACAGGATGCAACATCGGGAAAAGCACCTGTTGCAAGGGTAGCGGATAAAGTATCTTCTGTTTTTGTTCCTGTTGTAATTGCCTTGTCTTTTCTTACGGCAATTGTCTGGTTCATTCTTGGGAAAAGTTTTGGTTTTTCCCTTGCAAGAGCAGTATCCGTTCTTGTCATCAGTTGCCCCTGCGCTCTCGGTCTTGCAACTCCTGTTGCCATAATGGTCGGAAGCGGAGTAGGGGCAAAAAACGGTATACTCTATAAAACTGCAAGATCATTGGAAGAGTGCGGAAAGATAAAGACTTGCATATTTGATAAAACAGGCACCGTAACCGAGGGCACGCCTGTTGTCACAGATGTTGTCACTGCAAATGGATTTACCGAAGACGAACTTTTGAAATATGCTTTTTCAATCGAAAACAAAAGCGAGCATCCTTTGTCATATGCCGTAAAAAAATATGCATCTGAAAAAGGAATCTTGCCTTTGGATATAACTGAATTTGAGGCACTTCCCGGAAAAGGAGTAAAGTGCAAATTGGATGAGGAGTCTCTGTATGGAGGGAATTATGAATATATATCTTCTGTTATAGTTGTTAATTCCTCTTTGAAAAAAATGGCAGACGAACTTTCAGACAAAGGAAAAACACCTCTGTATTTTGCATTAAATGACAAAATTTGCGGAATAATTGCTGTCTCTGATACAATAAAGCCCGACAGCATACAGGCAATAGAAAACATTAAAAAAATGGGCATAAAAACCGTTATGCTCACAGGTGACAATGAAAGATGTGCCAAGGCAATAGGAAATCTTTGCGGTTTTGATGAAATAATATGGGGAGTTGCCCCCGGTGATAAAGAAAAGACCGTGAGGGAGTTTCAAAAGAAATCAATGGTTGCAATGGTAGGTGACGGAATTAATGATGCTCCTGCACTTACAACAGCAGAGGTGGGCATAGCAATTGGCGCAGGTACTGATATTGCCATAGATGCCGCTGACATTGTTGTTATGGGAAACACTCTTTCTGATGTTAAAACTGCGATAAAACTCAGCAGAAAAACATACCAAAACATAAAAGAAAACCTTTTCTGGGCATTTATCTATAACATCATAGGAATACCCCTTGCAATGGGTGTGTGGATTCCTCTCTTCGGATGGGAACTGAACCCCATGTTTGGAGCATTTGCAATGAGTCTGTCAAGCGTTTGTGTCGTTACAAATGCCCTGAGGCTAAATCTTTTCAAAGCAAAAGAAAATAATAGAATAAAAATTATAAAGGAGAGCAAAAAAATGGAAAAATTATTTAATGTTGAAGGAATGATGTGTCCTCATTGCGAGGCAAGAGTAAAACAGGTTCTTGAAGCACTTGACGGTGTGGAAACTGTAGATGCAAGTCACGAAAATAAAACTGTAAGAGTCACCCTTTCAAAGGATGTGGCAGATGATGTTTTGGTAAAGACAATCACAGATCAGGGCTACAAAGTTTTCTGATTCTTAATAACGAGGGGAAAGACAGGGAGGCAACATATGATATACACAGTTACGCTCAACCCATCTTGTGACTATTATCTGGACGTTGACAGTTTCAAAGAGGGGATAATAAACCGTGCCAAAGAAGAACGGATAGTTGCCGGAGGAAAAGGAATAAATGTTTCTCTTGTATTAAATAATCTCGGAAAAGAAAACATAGCCCTTGGTTATATAGCGGGAGATACGGGAAAAATCTTTAAAGACATGATTGAATCCATGTCACTCAAATCAGATTTTATCCAATTGCCAAAGGGCAACACCAGGATTAATGTTAAAATCAAATCAGAAAAAGAGACAGATATCAATGCTAAAGGCCCATCAGTTGATAAAGACTCAAAAGATAAACTTTTTGAAAAACTTAAACTTTTGAAAGAGGGAGACTGGCTTGTTTTGTCAGGCTCTCTTCCTCGTGGGTGCGAAGATACCTTTTATGCTGAAATCTTAGAGAAAATTCCGGTAAAAGGAGTCAAAACCGTTGTTGATGCGTGTGGTGGAAATCTTATGAATACTCTTGTTCATAATCCGTTTTTGGTAAAGCCTAACAATTTTGAACTTGAAGAACTTTTCAATGTGAAAATAAAAGATTATGACACGCTTGTTTTATATGCAAAAAAATTAAAAGATTTAGGAGCGAAGAATGTTCTTGTATCTCTTGGAAAAGACGGTGCACTTCTTCTGACAGATTCAGGGGATGAAATATATGAAGAGGCTCCAAAAGGAAAAGTTGTTGATACTAACGGTGCAGGAGACTCAATGGTTGCAGGATTTATCTCTTGCTATGAAGATACAGGAGACTACAAAAAATCTCTTTATATGGCACTTTGTACAGGATCTGCAACAGCATTTTCAAAAGAACTTGCAACATATGATGACATAATGAAACTTTACGAAAGATAAGTGAATTTGAATATGGAATACAAAAACATAAAATCAGCAAAATTCATAGAAAGACCAAACCGTTTCATTGCCTATGTCGAAATTGACGGAGAAAAAAAGATCTGCCACGTTAAAAACACGGGCAGATGCAAAGAACTTTTAATTCCGGGCGTAAATGTCTGGGTTCAGCACATTAAAAGTCCTCTTCGGAAAACGGAATATGACCTTGTATGCGTTGAAAAAGACGGAGAGTTCATAAATATAGACAGTCAGTCACCCAATAAGATTTTCAGACAGTGGGCAGAAAATAGCGGATATTTCGGGAATGGTGCAACAATCAGAAGTGAAGTGAATTTTAAAAATTCACGTTTTGATTTTTGCATTGAAAAAGACGGCAAAAAAACTTTTGTTGAAGTAAAAGGTGTAACTTTGAAAGAGGGAGAAGTTGCTCTTTTTCCCGATGCTCCCACAGACAGGGGAGTGAAACATTTAAGAGAACTTATATCCTGCATAAAAGAAGGACACGGGGCATATGTATTTTTTATAATTCAGATGAAAGGCGTGTCATATCTTTCGCCCAACAAAATCACCCATCCCGAATTTGCAACTGCTCTATCCGATGCTATTGATGCAGGCGTAAAAATATTTGCATTAGATTGCAAAGTCACCCCTGAATCTATTGAAGCAGACAGTTTTGTTGAAATTAAAGCATGATTGGGATATTGACACCTTTTGGAAAATAGTGTAAAATTACTGTAAATATATGCAACAGAAAGGATGTCGTCACTTGTCAGGCAAAACATATGCATTGGAATATCTTGAACTTCTTGCAAAGGATTACCCCACAATTCAGTCGGTTTCAACTGAAATAATAAACCTTAAAGCAATCTTAAATCTTCCGAAAGGAACTGAGCATTTCATAAGTGATCTTCACGGAGAATATGATTCCGTTCTGCATGTAATAAAAAGTGCATCAGGAGTTATAAAAAACAAAATTGATGATCTTTATGTCAACACCTTGTCTGAATCAGAACGAAAACTTCTTGCAACCATAGTATATTATCCTGAGCAAAAATTGTATTACCTTAAACAGGGGGGCAAATTAACAGATGAATGGTATTCTCTGACTCTGTTAAGACTGGTTGAACTTTGCCGTAAGGCATCATCAAAATATACCCGTTCCAAGGTCAGAAAGGCAATGCCGGAAGACTTTGCCTATATACTTGACGAACTTCTTCACACAGAAGATTCTGAGATAAATAAGCATGACTATTACATGAGAATAATAAGTTCAATAATAGAAATAGGCAGGGCAGATGCTTTTGTAATTGCCCTTGCAAATCTTATCAGACGCCTCTCCATAGACCATCTGCACATCCTTGGAGACATATTTGACAGAGGTCCAAGACCTGATATCATAATGGATGAACTTATGAATCATCACTCCATTGACGTTCAGTGGGGCAATCATGATATAGAGTGGATAGGGGCAGCATCGGGAAATGATGCTTTGATTGCAAATGTGGTGAGAAACTCTCTTCGATATAACAATCTTGATGTTTTGGAAATAGGGTATGGAATTAACACAAGAACTCTGGCAAATTTTGCAAATAACGTGTATAAGAACGACCTGTGTGAAAGATTTTTACCTCTGGACTCTCACAAGAAGATTATAAAAACAAGAGATACCATGCTTATAGCAAAAATGCATAAAGCAATAAGCATTATACAGTTTAAACTTGAATCGCAAATAATAGAGGCTCATCCGGAATATGAAATGGATGAACGTGATTTAATAAAATGCATTGATATCAATAAAAAAGAAGTTGTAATCGGTGGAAGAGTATATCCGCTTTCCGATACGGATTTCCCCACTCTTGATGTGAATAATCCTGCAAAACTGACAGAAGATGAAAAAAATGTGATATCTTCATTAAGACGTTCGTTCATTCATTCCGACAAACTTCAGAATCATATTAGATTTCTCATTACAAAAGGCGGAATGTATAAGATTTTCAATGGAAATCTTTTGTTTCATGGGTGTATTCCCATGGATAATAAAGGCGAATTTGAATCGGTTTGTTTTTTTGGCACACCTCTAAAGGGACGGGAGTATCTTGACTATGCTGACAAACTTGTGAGGAACATATATCTTTCAAAATCGTGTGATATTCCTTCTGATTTTTTGTGGTATCTTTGGTGCGGAAATAAATCCCCCTTGTATGGAAAAGATTCATACAGGATTTTTGAAAGATATTTTATAGACGATGAAAAAACCCACAAAGAGAAAAAGAATGACTATTATGAGCATATTGAAAAACCGTCAGTATGCCGGAAAATTTTTGAAGATTTTGGCATTGATTCCAATGGCTCGCATATAATAAACGGGCATGTCCCTGTGCGTACCGGGAAAGGAGAAAGCCCCATAAAAGCAGATGGCAGACTCTTTGTTATAGACGGAGGATTTTCGAGACCATATCAGATAACAACAGGAATTGCAGGCTACACACTGATAAATAATTCCTATGGGTTTTCAATCACGGCGCACGAGCCTTTCACAGGACTTTCAGATGTTTTGGAAAAAGATTTTGATCTTCACTCTTCAAGAACTATAATAGACATAAACGCAAAACGCAGACAAGTGAAAGATACGGATATCGGAAAGAATATAACAGGAAGAATAGGTGTTTTAACAGAACTTTTAGAAGCATATAAAAAAGGTTTGCTTCGTGAACATATCAAATGATGTATCATCAAAACAAACCTTAATTTTTCATTTTTTTAAAACCTTCAAAAGACCTTCACAGCCTTTTTTTACATCTTCATACGTCAGGTCAAAATCTCCCGTATACCAGGGATCGCTTATATCACCGCCGCCTGCAAAGTCAAGCAACTTACATAATTTGCCGCAAGGGTCATCACCGATGATTCTTGCGGCATTTCTTATGTTGTATGAATCCATACAAACAAGATAATCATAATCGTCATAATCGCTCTTTTTTAACTGTACGGCATATTTTCCGTCATAAGAAATCCCGAGACCGTCTAAAATTTTCCTTGTCCCTCTGTGGGGAGGATTCCCGATTTCTTCTGTGCTTGTTGCAGAAGAGGAAACAAAAATCCTGTCTGACAGTCCTTCTTTTTCTATCATATCTTTCATAACAAACTCTGCCATTGGACTTCTGCAAATGTTGCCGTGGCATATAAACATAATTTTAATCATAAAAAATCTCCAAATATATTATTCTGTTTTCATTCTCAAATCATCAAGCAGGCTCAAAAACTTTTTCGGAGGTTCTTTTGAAAATTCCATATATTCTCCGCTCTTTGGATGGACAAATCCGATGACTCTTGCGTGAAGTACCTGACCTCCAAGTTTCAAAGGGTCTGACGGTGCATACAAAGGATCTCCCATAACAGGATGTCCGATATATTTCATATGCACTCTTATCTGATGAGTTCTTCCTGTCTCTAAAACACATTTTACCAATGTTGCTTTTTCAAAATACTCAAGGACTTCAAAATGAGTAATTGCCTTTTTGGAATTTGTGGGTGTCACTGCCATTTTAAGTCTATTTGACGGATCTCTTCCAATGGGAGCATCAATAATACCTTTTTTTGTTTTAATGATTCCGTCGCACACACAAATGTATTCTCTTTTAACTGTCTTTTCGCTGATTTGTTCAGACAAAGAAAGATGGGCTTCGTTTGTTTTTGCAACAAGCAAAAGACCTGATGTGTCTTTGTCAATTCTGTGAACAATGCCGGGACGCATAACACCGTTTATTCCGCTCAAATTTTCACCGCAGTGGAACATAATGGCATTCACCAAAGTTCCTGAATAGTTCCCCGGTGCAGGGTGAACAACCATTCCCTGAGGCTTGTTTACAACAATTAGGCTTTCATCTTCATAAACAATATCAAGAGGAATATCTTCAGGAACAATATTTGCACTTTCAGGCTCAGGAACCTCAATTTCTATGGTTTCACCCTTTTTCAGTTTGTAATTTGTTTTCACACTCTTTCCGTCAACTGTGATGTTACCTGATTCTATGAGTTTCTGAATCATTGCACGGGTGAGACCGTCAACTGATATATATTTATCTATTCTTGTTCCGCCTTCTTCACACACAAGGATTATCTTTTCCATCATCATTTTCCTTTTCAGAAATTTTTATGTTCTTTTCGTCTTTATCAAAAAATATGACATATATGCAAAGCAAAATGCATCCCACAACAATACAGCAGTCTGCGAAGTTAAAAACAGGATAATCAATAAATGTTACTTCAATCATATCAACCACATATCCCCTGAAAATTCTGTCAAAGAGGTTGCCGATTGCCCCTGCATTTATAAGCATCACAGAAGTCTTTTCGAGATTATGTTTCATCGGATGCTTTTTAAAATACCAAAATTCTATTGCAAAAATAATAAAAGTGATTATGACAAAAACTTCAATATGACTGTCAAAAAGGCTCCAGGGGCCTCCTGTGTTGTGATGTCTTGTAAAATCAAGCACGCCTTTTATAACGGTTACAGATTCATAGAGATTGAAACTTTGAACAGTCAGAAGTTTTGTGACCTGGTCAATAATAAACAATAATATTGCACCGAATATATAAAACATAGTTCACCGTCCGTTTTTATGGTATATTTTCAAAAAATATACGGGATGTAAAAAAACAGTCGGTTTTTTACATCCCATGAATTCTTAACTGAAATTTATCTGTTTTCGTTGATATAGGATATTGCAGCTTCTATTGCTTCTTGCGAACTCATTTCGGTCATTTCATAACCTTTTCTCTTTATGAATTCAACTTTGTTTTCCGAAGCACCCTTACCAACATTTATTCTTACGGGGATACCGATAAGATCTGCATCCTTGAATTTAACACCTGCACGTTCGTTTCTGTCGTCGATGAGAACATCAATACCTTTTTTCTTTAATTCATCATAGATTTTTTCGGCAAGTTCAACCTGTTCTTCATTTTTGGTGTTAACAGGAACAACAATAACGTGATAGGGGGCAACAGATACAGGCCATACAATACCGTTTTCATCGGATGACTGTTCGATTATAGCCGCCATACATCTGCTTACACCAATGCCGTAACAACCCATAATAGGAGTCTGTTCTTTTCCGTTTTCATCAAGATATGTACATTTTAAAGCATCAGTATATTTTGTGCCGAGTTTAAATATGTGACCAACTTCAATACCCTGACAGGTCTGAATTTTGTCGTTTTTACATTTGGGACATACATCGCCAACTTCAATGTTTCTGAAATCACCAACGAATGTGGGATTGAAATCTCTGCCCATGTTAACATTTCTGTAGTGATACATTGTTTCGTTTGCACCCACAACAAAGTTTTTCATAAGGCTGACTTCTGAATCCACCAAAACATCAACCTTGATTCCCACAGGTCCTGCAAAACCAACCTGAGCATTTGTTGCCTCAAACACTTCTTCGGGAGATGCCATTTCAAGATCTATTGCACCAAGATAGTTTGCAAGTTTGGTTTCGTTGACTTCTCTGTCACCTCTCACCATAACGGCAACAATTTTACCGTCAGCATTGTAAAGAAGGGTTTTTGCAAAAGATTTTGCATCAGTACCCAGAAATTCAACAAGTTCTTCAATGGTTCTTGAATTGGGAGTGTAGATTTTTTCCATTTCCTTTTCAGCATCTTCGGAATTTAAATCCTCTGCCACACATGCTGCCTTTTCAATGTTTGAGCAAAAACCGCAGGAGCAAAATGCAATTGTGTCTTCACCAACATCTGATTTAACCATAAATTCCTGTGAACCGGAACCGCCCATTGCACCGGAATCTGCATCAACAATAAGATATTCAAGTCCCATCTTGTCAAATGCTTCTTTGTATGCGTCATACATATTCTGATATGATACATCAAGACCTTTCTCGTCAGTATCAAAACTGTATGCATCTTTCATAATAAATTCTCTGCTTCTTATAACACCGAATCTCGGTCTTCTCTCATCCCTGTATTTAGTCTGAATCTGATAGAGAGTCATGGGAAGTTGTTTGTATGACTTCACTGTATTTTTAACAGTATCTGTGAAAATTTCCTCATGTGTCGGTCCGAGACAGAAATCTCTGTCTGCTCTGTCTTTGAGTCTGAACATTTCAGGGCCAAACACAGTCCATCTTCCGGAATCTTCAAAATATTCTTTTGGAAGAACTGCAGACATTAAAAGTTCCTGAGCATCGTGTGAGTCCATGGAATCTCTTACTATATTTTCAATTTTCTTTAAAGCCTTAAGACCAAGAGGCAGATATGAATATATGCCTGATGCAAGTTTTCTTATAAGACCTGCCCTGAGCATCAACTGATGGCTGGGAATTTCAGCCTCAGAGGGGACCTCTCTCAATGTGGGTAATAAATATTTTGATAATCTCATTTTAATTCCTCGCTTTTATATGTAAAAATACAAATACTACTATATTATAATAGAAAATACAGATTCTTTCAAGTCTTTTTTATTAAAAAAACAAAATTTTGCTGTAAACTCTGAAAATGCGAAATTCGAGCAAATTATCCTGTTGTTGCAAATACACAAAAACACCTGAAATAAACACAAAAAATATTTTAATTAAAAAATATAAAAAATACTGCAAAACTATTGACAAAACACATACAAAAGAATATAATCAAGTTTAGTGTTTCTAAACAAAAAACTTACTATTAAATACAATCGGTTTAGAATCATTAAACTTTGTAGTTAATATTATGAAATTGCCGCGGAGGTGTTTTTATGAACATAGGCAAGGAAATTAAAAGGCTCAGAATAAAAAACGGACTCACACAGGAAGAACTTGCAGACAGATGTGAACTTTCAAAAGGGTTCATATCTCAAGTGGAAAGAGACCTTGCATCGCCGTCAATTTCAACATTGTCCGATCTTTTGCAGTGTCTTGGAACAGATCTTAAAAACTTTTTTAACAGTGCTGCCGATGAAGAAGTTGTTTTTAAATCCGAGGATGTATTTGTAAAAGAATATAAGGACGAGGGAAGCATCATAAACTGGATTGTTCCAAATTCTCAGAAAAACGATATGGAACCCATAATAATAGAACTTCTTCCCGGCGGAAAATCATATGTTGACGATCCTCACGATGGTGAAGAATTCGGATATGTCCTGTCAGGAAGCGTTGTTCTTCACATTGGCGGAAAAAAATACAGGGTAAAGAAAAATGAAAGTTTCTATTTTAAACCCAATGCTATTCACTATATAGAGAACAAAACCAAAACAAATTCAAAGGTGCTGTGGGTATCCACACCGCCAACATTTTGATTAAATGCAATGAGATTGATTGATAGATTCAGTTAAAAAAAATACTAGTTGGAAGTATTCGTGTAAAATTTGAATACAGAAATCGACTCATAATTGCACATATCTTCACTGATACAACAGAAAAGAGGTATTTGAATGGTTCGTATTAACAAAAAAAATATTGTCGTATGTATACTGCTGTCGATTGTAACACTGGGAGTATATGGCATATATTGGATGTATATTCTTGTAAAAAATATTCGTATAATACAAAATAATACACGTAAGTGCAGTAGTGAAATGCTGTGTTTGATTTTTGTTCCTTTTTACTCGATTTACTGGTGGTATACTAGAGGAGAAAAGGTTAAACAGATATTCAGTAAAAATGACTGGCCATCGTTAAGTAATGGAGTTGTATATTTAATTCTCTCAATCTTTGGATTTGGAATAGTTTCTATGTCTATTATGCAAAGTGACTTCAATTCATTAAAGTTAGAAGAAAAATCAGAACAAAAGTTAGAAGAAAAATCAGAACAACAGAATAACAAGGAGTACAAACATCTTATTGAACTCGAAAATCTTTGCAAAACATTCGATGATAATGACGTCTTAAAAAATATCAATCTATACATAAACGAAAATGAATTTTTAACACTTCTCGGACCTTCCGGATGCGGAAAGACAACACTTCTTCGTATAATTGCAGGACTTGAAACACCAACATCAGGAAAAGTTTCGTTTGAAGGACAAGACCTTGCAGGTGTTCCGGCGTATGAGCGAAAAGTCAATACGGTTTTTCAGCGTTATGCACTTTTTCCTCATCTTGATGTTTTTGATAATATTGCATTTGGACTTAATATAAAAAAACTCCCCAAAGATGAAATTGAACGTAAGGTTAAAAGAGTTCTTGAACTCGTTAACTTAAAAGGTTTTGAAAACCGTACCATCAGTTCGCTCTCAGGCGGTCAGCAACAGCGTATTGCCATTGCAAGAGCAATAGTTAATGAGCCAAAAGTTCTCCTTCTTGATGAACCTTTGGCTGCCCTTGATCTGAAACTGAGACAGGGAATGCAACTCGAACTTAAAAATATGCAAAGAGAACTTGGAATCACATTCATATATGTAACTCACGATCAGGAAGAAGCCCTCACAATGTCAGACACGGTTGTTGTAATGAAAGAGGGAACAATTCAGCAAATCGGCACTCCCACAGACATATATAACGAACCTAAAAATGCCTACGTTGCTGATTTTATTGGCGAAAGCAACATCATAGACGGCATTATGAAAAAAGACTGCCTTGTAAACATTCTCGACACAGATTTTGAATGTGTTGACACGGGATTTTCGGAAAATGAAGACGTTGATGTTGTTATAAGACCTGAAGATATATATATTTTAGAACCTGACAAAGGTAAAATCCCCGGAACAGTCGAATCTGTCATCTTTAAAGGTGTTCATTATGAAATGGTAATTGACACCGGCAGTTTCAAATGGCTTGTTCACGACACTGCAAAGTATGAAGTGGGGAGTCAGGTAAGCCTTTTTGTAAAACCTTTTGATATTCACATTATGAAAAAATCTTAACAGACGGTGAGATAAAATGTATAAAAAATCTTTGTCCTATCCGCATCTTGTGTGGATGGTAGCATTTGTAATAGTGCCGATGTTTTTAATATTTTTATATGCCTTTACATCCAACACAACAGATGGGAATATTTCTTTCACATTTGATAACTTCAAAAAGTGCATAGATCCCATGTATCTTAAAATATATGCCAATTCCATATGGATTGCATTTCTGAGTGTGGTTTTTTGCCTTATTCTCGGCTATCCTGCAGCAAAAATTCTTGCCGATAAAGACAGACAAAGAATGGCAGCAGGAAAAAAGGCAAGCGGACTTATGATGCTTTTTGTAATGCCCATGTGGATGAATGTTATGCTCAGACTCTATTCATGGCTGACAATTCTTCAGCCTGACGGAGTGTTAAACAGTTTCCTTTCAGCCTTAAATCTTCCTGAGGTAAACATAATGTACACCCGCACAGCGGTAGTCCTCGGAACTGTATATGATTTTATTCCATTTATGATAATGCCCATATATTCTGTTCTCATAAAGATAGACGACAGTCTCATAGAGGCCGCTCAGGATCTTGGTGCAAATAAAAGCAGAGTTTTCTTTAAGGTTATTCTTCCTCTCTCACTTCCAGGGATAGTGTCGGGAATAACAATGGTATTTCTGCCCGCTCTCACATCTTTCTACATTTCAGACTTTTTCAGCGGCGGACAGTTCATGTTAATTGGAAACCTCATTGAAAAGAACTTCAAAAATCCCGTTGGCAGAAACTTTGGCTCATCCCTTTCCATAATCTTAATGGGATTTGCATTTCTTTCGATGCACATTATGAAACTTTTCAACAAATCAAACCGACAGATGGATATGTTTTAAGCAGGAGAAATCTCAAATAGAATACTAAGGAGGATAAGATGAAAAAGAATATCTTCAAAAGTCTTTTTGAAAATACATATTTATTTCTGATGTTTCTGTTTTTATATTTTCCCATAGTGATGCTTATGATATTTTCCTTCAATAGTGTCAAGTCAACATCAAACTGGGAAGGCTTTTCACTCAGATGGTATGAACAGATGTTTTCGGATGATGCTCTTTTGGAAGCCTTTGCAAATACGATAACCATAGGAATTTTGGCGGCTGTAATTTCATGTATAATAGGAACTGCTGCTGCCATTGGGATTCAGGGATACCGTTCAAAAAAGGCAAAAGGACTCATAAATGCTCTCACAAATCTTCCTATGGTAAGTTCGGAACTTGTTATGGGTGTGTCAATGATGATACTTTTCCTTTATGTGAAAATCCCCCTGGGCTATTTAACCCTTCTTATGTCTCACATAACATTTTGTGTGCCTTATGTCATAGTATCGGTGCTCCCGAAACTTGTTCAACTGGATAACGGACTTTATGAGGCTGCCCTTGACCTTGGTGCAAAACCCTTTTATGCATTCAGGAAAGTTGTTATTCCTGAGATAAAACCAGGTGTGATTTCCGGACTTCTAATATCATTCACCCTTTCCATAGACGATTTTGTGATTAGTTTCTTCACAACAGGGAACGGTGTAAGTAACCTTTCAATTTACATATATTCCAGCGTAAGAAGAGGCGTAAATCCAATGTATAACGCCCTTTCAACAATAATGTTTGTTCTGGTTGCATTGCTTCTTTTTATGATAAACAAACGCTCAGGTAACAAAAACAATGCACCGTCCATTATACCATAAATCTGATAAATTAAAGGAGATTAAAATTATGAAAAGAATTATTTCAATTTTTGTTTGCCTCATTTTCACACTTTCAATCGCTTTAACCTTTGGCGGATGCTCCTCCAAAACCAAACTTTTTGTATATAACGTGGGAGACTATATTCACCCGGATGTTATAGAAATGTTTGAAAAGGAACATCCCGACATAAAAGTTGTCTATGAACTTTTTGATTCTGTTGAAGAAATGTATATGAAAGTTTCAAACGGCACATCTCCTTATGATGTTGTCATTCCGTCGGATTATATGATAGAACAGATGAGAGACGAGGGAATGCTCAATAAAATCAACTTTGAAAATGTTCCTAACTATGAAAACATAGATTCCAACATGAGAAATCTTGACTTTGATCCCACCAATGAATACGCAGTTCCCTATATGTGGGGTACAATAGGAATTCTCTACAACAAAACCATGGTGGACGATCCTGTTGACAGTTGGGACATTTTGTGGAATGAAAAATATAAAGGCGAAATCTTTATGCTCAATCAGGAAAGAGATATGGTATCCATTGCCCTCAAAAAATGTGGGTATTCCATGAATTCCGATAATGACAGTGAACTTAAAGAAGCGGAAAAAATCTTAAAAGAACAAAACCCTCTTGTAAAAGCATATTGCGGTGATGAAATAAAAGACAATATGATAAACGGCAACGGTGCACTTGCAATAGTGTGGTCAGGTGATGCATATTTCTGCATTGAACAAAATCCAGACCTTGCATTTGCAATCCCGAAAGAGGGAACAAATCTATGGTTTGACTGCATGGTAATTCCCACAACATCAACTCATCAGACAGAAGCGGAAATGTTCATAGATTTTATGTCTCGCCCTGACATCGCAAAACTCAATGCCGAATACATTGGCTATTCAACGGCAAATGCGTCAGCAAGGGATATGCTTGAAGATAGTGTTAAAAATGATAAACTCCGCTATCCCGAACTTGATGAAGAGTTTATGTCAAAAATGGAAATCTTTGCATATAACAAAGAAAGAAATGCGCTCCTTACTGAAATCTGGACAAGAGTGTTAAATAGTTAAAATCATAAAAGACTGTTTCTTAATTAAAATAAAAAAGAAACAGTCTTTTTAATATGAGCATCAAAGGTAAACTATATGTCAGAAAATGATATAAGTAAATAACTTTTTTGGATATTTATTTAAAATCCAATTGATTTAGATAAAGAATTATGATAGAATTCAGGAAACCGATATCTCGGAATTACTCAGACAGTATTAAGGAGGAAAAAACAATGAAAGTATCAGAAGTTCCATTTTTCCCATCACCAAAAACCGCAACCGGAAATGGTGAAGAATACGAATTGAAAACGTGTGTAATGTCAAATTATTCAGCATTTGATGAAAAGGCTGAACTTTTAAGCCTTTGTTTTAAAAAAATGTATGATACAGATCTTGAAAATGGTGAAGGCGGTATAGAACTTTGCTTTGATTCCGCTATTGAAAAGGGTGCATATAAAATTGTGTCCGACAAAAAGATGAGCCTATATGCATCAGATGATGAGGGAATAGGATACGCCATCGCATCTGCACTTTTCCTGATTGACACAAAAAAAGATATGGTATACACCAAAACTTTAACCATAGAAGATTATGCAGACAAAGGCTATCGCTCTTTTATGCTCAGTATGCCCCAAGGCGGTATGAGTCTTGCAAAAGTAAAGAATTTTGTTGACATTTGTTTTATTTTTAAAGTGAACTATTTGCATCTTCATTTAAGCGATAATATATACTATTATTATCCGTCAAAAGTTCTTCCTCAGCTTCCTACACCTGAAACTTCTTTCAGTTTTGAAGAAATAGCGGAACTTAATGCCTATGCAAAGGTGAGAGGAATCACTCTTGTCCCCGAACTTGACCTGCCCGGTCATGCTGCAGCAATCACAACAAGATGTCCTGAAATTTTTGCAAATCAGTATGAGGGCGGAGAGGAAAGAGTTATGTACTCTGAGGCAGGTGCTATCATATCAGGTGATGAACTCATTTGCGTGGGAAGTAAAAATTCAATGGAACACGTGTTTAAACTTATTGACGAAATCTGTGAAATGTTCCCCGATTCTCCCTACATCCACCTTGGAGGAGATGAGGCAGACATCGAAGCATGGGATAACTGCCCTGTGTGCCGTCAGTACAGAAAAGACGAAAACATAGAAGATGTTCATGAACTCTACAGCGATTTTATAGGCAGAGTGTGCACAAGAGTTTTTGAAAACGGACGCACCCCCATTGTTTGGGAAGGATTCCCCAAAAAGGGCATTGAAAGAATTCCGAAAGAAACAATCGTTTGTGCCTGGGAATGTTACTATCACCAACCTGAAGACCTTTTAGATGCAGGCTTCAGAATCATAAACGGTTCATGGCAACCTCTCTACATTGTCCAGAGTCAGACAGAAAGATGGACACCCCTTGATATTATGAAATGGGATGTATATAATCTTCAGCACTTTTGGTCAGAATCAAGAGCCAAACTCAACCCTGTACATCTTACACCCACGGAAAAAGTCCTCGGTGCACAGATTTCATCCTGGGGATGTTTCTATGAACTTTGCATGGGAAGAGCAATTGAAAATCTTCCGGCAATGTGTGAACGCCTCTGGACAGTAAAGAGAGTATGCTCTGATGAAGATTTTAACAAAAAGCATTCAAATGTGGTTATGAAAGCGGCAAAATTAATATCACAAAGTTTTTAATACATACAAAAAACGGGCGTTGCCTCAATACAGTGAAAAATCACTTATTGAGACACGCCCTTTTTGCTATATGTAATTTTACGAATATCAATATTCTTTCACAAATTTTTCAATAATATCAACAGATTTGTCACTTGCCTTAACTTTGAACGTGTTGAAATCCATTTCGTTTGCTCCGTCTGAGATGGTTCTCAGCAGTGCAAATTTCACATTGTTCACCATACAAACATGTGCAATTGCGCTGCCTTCCATTTCGCAGGCAATTGCACCAAATGTTGATACAAGATTCTTTTTCATCTCATCTTTGCAAACAAAAACATCTCCTGTTGCAATTGTTCCTGTCAGAGTGTTATCATCTCTGCAAATCTTTTCAAAAAGTTCAACGGCTTTTTCATCGGATTTAAAATAAATGGTATTAACACCGTCAACCATTCCGACGGGACTTCCGAGCGGGGACAAGTCAAAGTCGTGCTGAACACAGTCAGAGCCGATTGCAACTGAGAGGACGTCAAGTTTTTCTGTGAGTGAACCTGCAACTCCGGAATTTATTATAATATCCGGATTGTATTTTAAAATCATAGCCTCTGCACAGAGGGCGGCATTCACTTTTCCCGGATTGCACATTGCACAGACAACATCTTTTCCGTGAATCTTTCCCGACACAAATTCCATTGACGAAAATGTTTCAGAGGACGGATTTTCCATAAGATTTTTAATTCCTCTTGTTTCTATTTCCATTGCACCTATAATGCCTATCATAACTTTCATCTCCAAAATTTAATATATGAATATGATACCTAAAGCAGGTAATTTTGTCAATACGGTACTTTAAATTTTAATAATCGGTAAATTTTTGGTTAAGAAAGGTAAAAATTTTTAAAATACTATTGTTATTGCCTGTTTTTTTTGCTATAATATATACTGTAGTAATTTGTATCTTTAAAAGATTCATAATATAAGTCAGGAAGTGAAAAAATTGCGATTAATTGAAAAGATTTTCGGAACGCACAGTTCAAGAGAAATAAAACGCATAATGCCTATTGTCAGAAGCATAAATGATCTTGAACCCGAAATTCAGAAATTAACAGATAGCGAACTAAAAGAAAAAACAAATGAGTTTAAATCCCGTCTTTCAAAAGGGGAAACTCTTGATGATATTTTGCCCGAGGCATTTGCTGTTGTGAGAGAAGCATCAAAAAGGGTTTTGGGCATGAGACACTTTGATGTTCAGTTGATTGGCGGAATAGTTCTTCATCAGGGCAGAATTGCCGAAATGAAAACAGGTGAAGGTAAAACTTTGGTTGCAACTTTACCTTGCTACCTGAACGCCCTCACAGGCGAAGGCGTTCACGTTGTAACCGTCAATGACTATCTTGCAAAGCGTGACAGCGAGCAGATGGGAAAAATATACAAGTTTCTCGGTCTTACGGTAGGTCTCATAATTCACGACAAAACCCCTGCCCAAAGGCAGGAAGCCTATAGCGCAGATATAACCTATGGAACAAACAACGAATTTGGATTTGACTATCTTCGTGACAATATGGTCATCTACAAAAAAGACGTGGTACAATGCAAAGGTCACAATTTTGTTGTAGTTGACGAAGTTGACTCCATATTGATTGATGAAGCAAGAACACCTCTCATAATTTCGGGAATGGGTGAGAAGTCAACAGATTTGTATTCTGTTGCAAATCATTTTGCAAAGAGCCTTAAAATGCTTAAAATTGTTGAATCCGATGATAAGCAGAATGACGATGATGTAGATGCTGACTATATTGTTGACGAAAAAGCAAATACGGCAACTCTTACCGCATCCGGTGTTAAAAAGGCAGAAACAGCATTTAACGTGGAAAATCTTTCGGATCCTGAAAACCTCACACTTCTTCACCACATCAATCAGGCAATCAGAGCCCACGGTGTAATGCACAGAGATGTTGACTATGTCGTAAAAGATGGTGAAGTAATCATAGTTGATGAATTCACAGGTCGTCTTATGCACGGAAGACGCTATAATGACGGACTTCATCAGGCAATAGAAGCAAAGGAAGGAGTGGAGATCGCAAGAGAAAGCAAAACCCTTGCTACAATCACATTCCAGAATTTCTTCCGCCTGTACAAAAAACTTTCGGGTATGACCGGTACTGCAGAAACAGAGCAAGAAGAGTTCAATGCCATCTATAATCTTGACGTTGTGGTAATTCCCACAAATGAACCAATGGTGAGAATTGACCATGCAGACAGCGTATATAAATCTGAGGGTGCAAAGTTTGCAGCCGTAGTAAATCAGATAATTGCCTGTCATGAAAAAGGTCAGCCTGTTCTTGTGGGAACAGTAACAATTGAAAAGTCAGAACTTTTAAGCCGCATACTTTCCAAAAACGGCATAAAACATGAAGTCTTAAATGCAAAATATCACGAAAAAGAAGCAGAAATTATTGCTCAGGCAGGTAAAAAAGGTGCTGTAACCATCGCCACAAACATGGCAGGTCGCGGAACTGATATTATGCTTGGCGGAAATGCGGAATTTCTTGCAAAAAAAGAAATGGAAAAACTTGGATTTAGTCCTGAACTCATTCTGGAATCAACAGGCTTTTCCGAAACAGACGATCCTGAAATTCTTGGTGCAAGAGAAAAATACAAGGAACTAAACGAAAAGTATAAAAATGAAATCTTTTCTGAAAGACAGGAAGTTATTGATGCAGGCGGTCTTTTCATAATTGGTACGGAACGCCATGAATCACGCCGTATAGACAATCAGCTCCGAGGCCGTTCAGGACGTCAGGGAGATGTGGGCGAATCAAGATTCTATCTTTCTCTTGATGATGACCTCTTGAGAAAATTTGGTTCAGACCGACTTCGCTCAATGGTATCAGCCCTCGGACTTCCCGATAACGAAGCAATTGAAGCATCAATGCTTACATCTGCCATAGAAAGAGCACAACGCACAGTTGAAGGGAACAACTTCAAGTCAAGAAAACATGTTCTTGAATATGATGATGTAATGAACGTACAGCGTAAGGTAATATATGCCGAGAGAAA
Source organism: Clostridia bacterium (assembly GCA_045541875.1). Lineage (GTDB taxonomy): Bacteria > Bacillota > Clostridia > UMGS1810 > UMGS1810 > RGIG1828. Next base: position 55,924 of record JAZQJX010000096.1, read on the forward strand.
CAAGGTTTTAGATGGCGGCGACTTCAAGCAGAGTTTCACGCGCAGAATTGAAGAATTCATTGAACTTACAGTTGATCAATATATAGCAGGGCAGGAATACCCTGAAAACTGGAACATCACAGGTCTCATTGAATTTATGGAGCAGTTTTTCCTGCCAAAGGATTCTCTTTCCTATACACAAGAAGAAATTGAGGATTTAAGAAGAGCAGACCTTGTCGGTGATTTAACAGACATTGCCATGGAGCAATATGACCTTAAAGAGGAAGAATTCGGTTCAGATGCTTTAAGAGAAATCGAAAGAATAATTCTTCTTCGTGCAGTTGACTCAAAATGGATGGATCACATTGATGACATGGAAAGACTTCGTCAGGGAATAGGACTCAGAGCCTATGCTCAGAGAGATCCCATCATTGAATATAAAGAAGAGGGTTACATTATGTATGAGGCTATGCTTCAGGCAATAACCGAAGACATAATAAGGCTTCTTTTCCATGTGAGGGCCGAAAGGAAGATTGAACGTGAGCAGGTTGCAAAACCCACATCTGCATCAGGAGGAGGCTCAGACGGAACTATAGAGAAAAAGCCTGTCGTAAGAAAAGAGGCAAAGGTCGGAAGAAACGATCCGTGTCCCTGCGGTTCAGGACTCAAATACAAAAAATGCTGCGGTAAATAACGCCGACAATTTATAAACAAAAAAAGAGGTGGCTTATATTGTTACAGTATGATGAATACAAAATTCAACTCCAGAATATGGAAGACAGTATAAATGATTTGAAAGATTCTCTTAACATCGCTGCGGCGATTGAAAAGATAGAGGAACTTGAAAACATGGCGGCAGAGCCGGGCTTTTGGGATGATCCTGAGCAGAGTCAGAAGGTGCTTCAAAAAACAAAGGTATTAAAAAACAAAGTTGAAAAATATGAAAAACTTCGTACACTTTTTGATGACACTCTTGTTCTCATTGACATGGCGAATATGGAAGAGGACGAATCATTCCTTCCTGAAATCACAGAGTCGGTTAAGGAAATAACTCAAAAAACAGAAGAAATGACTCTTGAAACACTTCTTTCGGGAGAATATGACAAGAATAATGCAATTCTGACACTTCATCCCGGTGCCGGAGGAACAGAGGCTCAGGACTGGGCAGATATGCTTCTGAGAATGTACACCCGATGGGCAGAAAGACGAAATTTCACGGTTGAAACAATGGACTATCTTCCCGGTGATGAAGCAGGTGTAAAGAGCGTAACTCTTCTTATTTCAGGCGAAAATGCCTACGGATATCTCAAATGTGAAAAGGGCGTACACAGACTTGTCCGCATTTCTCCGTTTGACTCATCAGGCAGAAGACACACATCTTTTTGTTCAGCAGAAGTAATGCCTGAAATAGATGACGATGTTGACGTTGATATCAATCCTGATGAACTCAGAATCGACACCTACAGAGCAAGTGGTGCAGGCGGTCAGCATGTTAACAAAACTTCATCCGCTATCCGCATAACCCACATTCCCACAGGAATTGTTGTTGCCTGTCAGAATGAACGTTCTCAGCATAAAAACAGAGATTATGCCATGAAAATGCTCAAAGCAAAACTGGTCGAACTGAAAGAAAAAGAAAATCAGGCAAAACTCGATGACATTAAGGGTGAACAAAAAGACATTGCATGGGGAAGTCAGATTCGTTCCTACGTTTTCCATCCCTATAATCTTGCAAAAGATCACCGTACCAATTATGAAATGGGCAATATCGGTGCAGTTATGGACGGAGACCTTGACGGATTTATAAATGAGTACCTGAAAAAGATGAGTCTCGGCACTTTGGGTGAAGAATAATATATCTGGGTGATTATTATGAAAATCATAGACCTTTTGAAAAGTGAAAAACTTTCCCTTTCCTTTGAGGTTTTTCCGCCGAAAACCGAAATGGGTTTTGACTCGGTGAAAACAGCAACAGAAGAAATTGCAAAACTCAAACCTTCATTTATGAGTGTTACATACGGTGCAGGGGGAGGGACAAGTAAATATACTCTTGATATTGCAAAAAACATAAAGGAACTTTATAATGTTCCCACATTGGCACACCTTACTTGCGTTTCTTCAACAAAAGAAACTGTACGTCAGAAGATCGAAGATATCAAAAATGCGGGAATTCAGAATATAATGGCATTAAGAGGAGATATTCCCGAAACCCTCCAAAATGATGACAGAAGTAAGTGGGACTATCGGTATGCCATCGATCTTATTCGTGAACTTAAAGATGCAAACAGGGATTTTTGTATTGGATGTGCCTGCTATCCTGAAATTCATCCTGAAAGTGAAAATCAGAAAGAAGATATCAGACGTCTTAAGGAAAAAGTTGATGCAGGGTGCGATTTTATCACCACTCAGATGTTTTTTGACAATAATCTTTTGTATAATTTTCTCTACAAAATCCGTGAGGCAGGTATAACAGTTCCTGTGATTCCCGGAATTATGCCGATTACAAATGCTAATCAGGTTGAGCGCGCAATAAAACTTTCCGGCTCGTTTATGCCTCAGAGATTCAAAAGCCTTGTTGATAAATTCGGTTTATTTCCCGATGCAATGAAGCAGGCAGGGATTGCATATGCCACAGACCAGATTATTGATCTTTATGCAAACAACATCACAAATGTTCATGTGTATTCCATGAATAAACCCGATGTTGCTCAGAAGATTCAATCAAATCTTTCGGATATTTTAGGCAAATAAAACAAACTACCACTTATGATATTCAACTCATAAGTGGTAGTTTTTTGATACGGGTAAAAAAGTCAGACAACAGAAAATGCGAATTTTGTTGTTTAGTTTAAATTCTCTTTTAGTTATAATAAAAGCAAAAAACACCCATTCCGTCGGCCAACCTGACAGAAGTCATCTGTTAAACTCTTTAAGTTTTCTTTCCATTTCTCTTTTTGCACTGTTTGCGGCAATGGTCTGACGTTTGTCATAGTTTTTTTTGCCTCTTGCAAGACCAAGTTCAATTTTGATTCTTTGCCCTTTGAGATAGACTGAGGTTGGCACAAGAGAATATCCCTGTTCCTTGATTTTACCAATGAGTTTTCTTATTTCAAATTTATGCATAAGAAGTTTTCTCTCTCTCAGAGGATCACGGTTAAATATGTTTCCTTTTTCATAAGGACTTATATGCATACCTTTAAGCCACACTTCACCGTTGTCAATTGATGCATACGAGTCCTTTATGTTTGCCTGACCGAGTCTCAGAGATTTCACCTCTGTTCCCACAAGTTCAATTCCGCACTCATATTTTTCTTCAATAAAATAGTCGTGATATGCTTTTTTGTTTTGTGCTAATGTTTTGATTGTTTCACTCATTGTCATCACTCTCCGGTATATAGTCAATTTCCCCGAATGCAGGGTCTGCTCTTTTAACTTTTACTCTGATTACATCGCCAATGGAATATCTTTTTCCGGCATGTTTTCCGACAGCAGATAAACTTTTTTCGTCAAATTCATAATAATCATCTTCAAGATCCCGGTAAGATATCATTCCCTCAACACCAAAATCTGTTTCGGCAAATATTGCAAAAGAAGTTACGGAAGTTATGATAACGTCATAAGTTTTCCCAATCTTTCCTTTCATAAACTCAGCCTTTTTCATATCTTCTGCATCTCTTTGTGCTTCCATTGCACGCACTTCGGCAAGACTTGAAACCTTTGCGGCTTTAATAACAAATTTTGATAAAAACCGTTCTCTTTTCTCGTCAAGTCCATATTTCAGATGTTCTTTTAAGATTCTGTGTACAACAAGATCCGGATATCTTCTTATGGGAGATGTAAAGTGGCAGTAGTGGCTGAATCCAAGACCGAAATGACCGAGGCAGTTTTCACAATATTTTGCTTTCATCAAAGAACGGAGCATAACCTTGCTTATGAGAAGTTCATTTTTTGTTCCTTTAATCTTTTTTAAGATATCAGCAAATGCTTTTGGGTGGGGATTATCCTTTCTACCTTTTAAAGTATAGCCCATATATCCGATAAATCTTGAAAAGTCACTCAGTTTTTCCTTTGACGGATTTTCGTGAATTCTATATACCGACGGCACCTCGTTCCAGAACATTTCCTGAGCAACGCAGACATTTGCCATAAGCATAAATTCCTCAATGATACTATGGGATTTGCCGGGCAGATATTTGTATATATCAGTAGGTTTTCCTGATTCGTCTGTCACAATTTTTGTTTCAGGAAAATTAAAATCTATGCTTCCTTTTGCCATTCTTTTTGATTTTAATTTATCTGAAAGTTCAGCCATAATTATAATTGATGGCAGAATTTCTTCATATTCTTTGCAAAGTTTTTCGTCTTTTTCAAGAATTTTTGAAACATTTTTATATGTCATACGATATTTTGATTTTATCACTGATTCACAAATGCGGTATGACTTTAAGTTGCCGTCTGAATCAAAATCCATTATAACAGAAAGTGTAAGCCTGTCAACGCCTGGATTGAGACTGCATATTCCGTTTGAAAGTTGTTTTGGAAGCATAGGACATACATATCCCGGAAGATACACACTCGTACCGCGGTTCATTGCTTCTATGTCCAAAACGGAGTTTTCACTTACATAATAGGAAACATCCGCAATGTGAACACTGAGCCTGTAACCGTTTTCAAATTCTTTGATTTCAACAGCATCGTCAAAATCTTTGGAGTCATCTCCGTCGATAGTGAAAATAAGGTTATCTCTGAAATCTTCTCTTGAGTCAAGTTCTTCTTCATACACTCTGTCACCAAATGAAAGGGCAGAAAGAACTGCTTTTTTGGGAAACTCATCGTTTATGGAGTGACTTAAGAGAACTGATTTTATATCAACATCCTTTTCGCCTTCAAATCCGAGAACTTCTTCTATAACACCCTCGGGATTTGAATTGTCGTCGGGCCATTTTGTTATCTTTACCAAAACCTTCTGACCGTTTTTGGCACCGGCGGTGTTCTTTTTTGAAATATATATATCGCATCCGAAATCTTTAGAGTCAGGCACAACAAAACCAAAGTTTCCTGAGTCTTCGAATTTTCCCACAATGGGCTTATCTGAATGTGAAATGATTTTTATGATTTTTGCCTCGTCACACCTGTCGGATGAATGAAATCTGCGTGAAATTTTTATAAGAACCGTGTCTTTGTTATATGCGCCCTTTGTATCTTCGGGATAGACATAGAACTTTTCTTCATCATCTGTCACAACAAAACCGTAACCTCTTGATTTTGAATTAAAGACGCCTTTGATAAAACCCGCAGACTCTGATGAAACATATCTGTTTTTGTGATTTTTATATATTTGTCCCTCTTTTTCGAGAGAATCAAGAATAGACTCAAGTTCCTTTTTGTGTTCCTTTGGCACACAAAGAAGAACCATAATATCCTTCACTGTCATTGGAGTATAATTTTCATCTTTTATAAATTCTAAAATTTTATTTTTTCTTGACATATTTCCTCACATAAAAGTTTATCATTTATATTTTACCATATTATTATGGATAAGTAAAATAATTTTTAAAATAACTTGAAAAAAATTTCTTGGGAGTGTATAATAAATGTTAATTCTAAGTATCAAATAATCCAAGGAGGATTTATAATGACATTTAACCCTGCAGACATACTTATTCCCAAAACAGATGATATGACAGCGTGGAGCGTTGTTGCCTGTGACCAATATACTTCAGAGCCCCAATACTGGGATGAAGTGGAAAAACTTACTAAAAACAAACCATCTGCATATCATGTTGTACTTCCCGAACTATATCTTGAAATGGACGGAGTTGACGAAAGAATCAAAAAAATCAACGAAACTATGCTTTCATATTGCAATTCCGGTCTTTTTAAAGAATACAAATCATCCTACATATATATCGAAAGAACTCAGAAAAACGGCAAAGTGAGAAAGGGCATAATAGGGGCTGTAGACCTTGAAGATTATGACTATAACAAAGGCTCAGAGACAAAAATAAGAGCAACCGAAGGAACAGTAACAGAAAGAATTCCCCCCCGTCTTAAAGTGAGAATGGATGCAAAACTTGAGCTTCCTCACATTATGCTTCTTATTGATGATGCAAAAAAGCAAATCATAGAGAAAATCGGTGAAAATACATCATCATTTGAAAAAATATATGATTTTGAAATGATGATGGATTCAGGTTCTGTCAAAGGATGGCTGATTGATGAAAAGTGGTCGGCATATCTTGAAACTGAACTTGAAAAACTTGAAGACATTTCTGATTTCAACCAAAAATATGGCGTTTCAAAAAATAATCCTCTTGTGTTTGCAGTAGGTGACGGAAATCACTCTCTTGCAACTGCAAAAGAATACTACAACACCATGAAACAAAAGGGAAAAGCAGATGAAAATTCACCTGCACGCTATGCACTTTGCGAACTTGTAAATCTTCATGATGATTCCCTCGTCTTTGAGGCAATCCACCGTGTTGTGTTTGACATTGACACCGATAATTTTGTGTCGGAACTTGAAAAGATATGCACGAAGTGTGACGACGGAAACGGGCAGGTCTTCACAATTGTTACATCATCAGGCGAAAAGACTTTAAAAGTAAAAAATCCAAGTGCAAATCTTACTGTGGGCTCTGTTCAGAACTTTATAGATTCATATATTGCAAAGTTCGGAGGAAGAGTTGATTATATTCACGGTGAGGATGTTGTAAAACAACTCAGCAGCGATAAAACTTCCTGCGGTATACTTTTGGACGCAATGGATAAAAATGACTTATATAAAACCGTAGTATTAGATGGGGCGCTTCCAAGAAAAACATTTTCTATGGGAGATGCATGTGACAAAAGATTCTATAACGAAGCAAGAATAATAAATCCCGGACTTTGATCCGGGATTTATTCCTCTTCAAACTGCAAAAAAGAAGACTTTAAACAGAAAAAAATCCGCACACAAATGTGTACGGATTTTGGATAGCGGCAGACGGATTTGAACCATCGACACTGCGGGTATGTACCGCATGCTCTAGCCAACTGAGCTATGCCGCCATTTTTCTTGTCGCATCAGCAACATTGAATATTTTACTATAAAAACATTTGTTTGTCAATACTTTTTTTGAAATAAATTCCTTATTTTTTAAAAATTTTTGAATTTGAGATTTTGAGACAGAGTGGGATGATGTTTTTGAAAATACCAAAACATAAAAAAACGTATTTTTTAGTTATGATATTGATAATACTTATTATAAGACATATCATAAATATTAATTCATCTTTTTATCTTCCGGACTACGAATTTCAATCGTTATACGATGAAATACATCTTTCTGAAAATGAAATCAACTATGAAAATGTAAGTAAATACACGGGCTTGTCACCGTTTATGGCAAGGGAAATGGTTGAAAACGGGCAACACGATAAACTTTTAAGACTCAACAAGTTATATTTTGAGACTCCCAAATACGAAATGGAATACATTGCTTTTCCAATAACTGCCCAGGAAAGAAACAATAAAATAAGACCGCCTATGGCATCATTAGAGAATGGTGATATTCTCATAACGTATAACACTCACACATTTGACTGGCGCCACGGTCACGCAGCAATTGTGGTAGACGCTGAAAAAGGGTTGATTCTTGAACATATGTCAATAGGTAATAATTCTGTAATTTCCAATGCATCCAGATGGTCAGGTTATCCCGGATTCATAATATTAAGACATCCTGACGGTGAAACGGCAGAAAAAGCAGCACGTTATGCCTCAGACAGTCTTGTGAACATTCCCTACAGTATATTTGCGGGACTCATCGATAAAGATATGTCGGATGATAACTTCATTACATCTTCTCATTGTTCTCACATTGTATGGCAGGCATATAAAGCGGCAGGATGCGATCTTGATTCAAATAAGGGTGCTGTGGTTACCCCCAAAGATATTGCAATGAGTGATGAATTGAGAGTTGTCCAGATTTTCGGGATTGATCCCGATGATTATAAAGAAAGGTTCTTATATTAAATATATGTTACCAAATCAAATTACAGTTGACTTATTTTATATTGTATGATATATTGTACTTGTTAGTTTATGAAAGTGAGGTTATTTTGATAATGGATTCAGACGCGGGCGATAGTAACGCTGAATTTACTGTTATTAATAATATATATGAGGCATACCTGCGTAATTGCTTTAATATACGCAGGCGTGCCTTTTTGTCTTTAAAAAAGGTCATAATCTGATGATGTGTTCATATAAGACAATATTATATTAGATTACAGGAGATTATAAAATGAACTATACTTATTTGATATCAATTTGTATATTGGTACTTTTGTCGGGTTATTTTTCAGCAACGGAAACAGCGTTTTCGTCGCTTAATAAAAACAGACTTAAAACAATGGCAGAAAAGGATAAACGTGCAAAATCTGCACTCAAACTTTCTGAAAATTACGATAAACTTATCACAACAATTCTTATCGGAAATAATATTGTTAACATTGCAGCGGCATCTTTGGGAACACTTTTTTTCATGCAGATAGACGAGGCAAACGGTGCCACAATATCCACGATTGTTATAACAGTTGTTGTTCTTATTTTTGGAGAAATCTCTCCAAAGAGCATAGCGAAGGATTGTCCCGAAAAATTTTCGATGTTTTCAACTCCCTATATTAATGCACTTATGTGGCTGTTCACACCGCTTAATTTCATATTCACTCAATGGAAAAGATTTCTCACATATGTGCTCAAAATTGAAGATACACAAAAAATCAGTCAGGAAGAACTCATAATGCTCGTTGAAGAAGTTGAACACGAGGGAAGCATTGACACAGACGAAAGTGATCTTATTAAAAACGCCATTGAATTCAATGACAGAAAAGCAGAAGATATTCTCACTCACAGAGTTGATATTGAGGCTGTGCCTCTTGATGCATCCCTTGATGAAATATCTGAACTTTTCTCGCAGACGCAGTTTTCACGTCTTGTGGTTTATGAGGATAATATTGACAATATAGTTGGTGTTATCCATCTTAAAGATTTCTATACTGATGAGGTAGTGAAAAAAGACGGTATTTCGTCAATCATTTCAAAACCTGTATATATTCAGAAATCCGAAAAAATAAGTGATATCTTAAAAATTCTTCAGACAAACAAATCCCATATGGCAGTTGTAATAGACGAATATGGCGGAACTCTCGGAATTGTCACAATGGAAGATATTTTAGAAGAACTTGTAGGAGAAATATGGGATGAACATGATGAGATTGTAGAAGATTTTGTTGAAGTTGATGCCAATACATATGATGTAGACGGCTCATTGAACTTTGATGATTTTTGTCAGGAGTTTGACATTGAAGCAGAAGCTGAAAGCGTATCTGTGGGAGGCTGGGTAATGGAACAGCTTGGAAAAATCCCGGAAAATGGTGAAAGCTTTGAATTTGAAAATATGCATGTAACAGTAATGGAAACTGATTCCCATCGTGTTACAAAAATCAGAGTTGTAATAACACCCATAGAGACAGAAGATGATGAGGATGAAGATTGATAACAAATAAGATAACAGAAATAAGTATGTATAAAAATACCATTGATAATGTTTGCGGGTTGTGATACTTTAGGTGTGTAAAATGATTTACAATAATTATTTTACACACCATTTGATTTATTTTAATAATATTTAAAGGAGAAAAACCATGATTTTTCCGTCCCCACAGTTTTATGAGAGTATCGACGGTACTTACAAATTGAAAAATATATATGATACAGCGGATTTGTATTCCATGTGGCTTGCCTTGAAAGATGGCAACAGCGATATTTCATACAGAACCGATTTAAGTTTTTCAGAGGATGAATATGAAATATCAGTAGGTGAAGAAGGAATAACCATCATATCATTGGGAGATACGGGTAAATTCAGAGCAATAACCACACTCAGGCAATTGATTGATGAAGGTGATAAAATTTCTTGTTGCAAAATAAAAGATTTTCCAAGTTTCAGGAAAAGAGCATATATGCTTGAAGTGAGTGTCAGAGTCCCTTGCATGGCAACATTAAAAGATTTTGTAGATAAACTTGCCGAACTCAAATACAATGAGTTTCAGCTCTATATGGAAGGTATGTGCTATAAATTTGAAGCATACCACGACCTTATATCCCACGAATGTCTTGGCCCTTGTGAGATGGACGAATTGGATAAATATTGCCGTGAACGTTTCATAGAACTCATTCCAACACTAAATGGTTTTGGACACATGTCAGACTGGCTGAAAACCTCTCGGTTTTCTCACCTGTCTGTCGGCCCTGCCGATTGGGGAACGCTTGACATCACAAACCCCGAAGCTTATGAGCTTGTTTCGAATACGTATCAATCTCTTTTGCCGCATTTCAAATCTGATTATGTAAACATTGGTCTTGATGAGGTAGGAGGTCTTGGAAAATATCAACTTGAGGAAATATGCAACGAAAAAGGAAAAGGTAATGTATATCTTGACTGGCTTTGTACTCTTTCTGATCTTTGCAGGAATGAATATAACAAAAAAGTAATGTTTTGGGACGATATGCTTCCCGGATTTTCTGATGAATCTCTGAATCGCATACCGGAAGATGCAACGGTGATGAGTTGGGCATATGATGTGATACAGACGCAGATGTGGGCAGAAAAGGTTATGAAATATTCGGAGAAAGGGTTACGCTTTTACATGTGTTGTTGTAATGACACGTGGAACACCTTCACTGGACGAGCAGAGATTGCAAATTTCAATCTTCGATCAGCAGGCGATATTGGAGTAAAATATGGTGCAGAAGGCTATATGCTTACAGACTGGGGAAATAACGGACATCCTGAATTTTTGCCCATGAGTTACAATTACTGTGCTTTAGGAGCTCAGAATGCCTGGAATGTTGAAGTGGAGCAAAATGGCGGATACAACAAAAACAACTTTGTATATAACGCCCGCAAGTATGCAGACAGATATATGTATAAAGCAAATCTTGCAAAACACGTTGCACGACTTTCTGATTATTATGCATTGGAACCCGAAATACCGTTTGGTGTAACATGTTGTTTTTACTCAATAATATGCTCCATGTCGGAAAAGCAATTTGAAGTATGGTTCAATATAGACGATTTCTTTGATGACATTCCTTTCTATTTCACAAATGTGAAAGAATATGTTGAAAAAATAATTTCTGATATTGAAAAAGAATCCGATGGCACAATCACTCAAAAGGAAATTCTGATTGATGCAAAATTTGTTCTTCTCGGTGCAAGACTAATGCTTCACAGATACAATTTCAATGATAAAGAGGAAATACATCTGAGCATTTCAATGATAGATGAGCTTACAGCGGAATATAGAGAACTGTGGAACAGCAAGTATTACGAATTCGGATGCAATATATTCACGGAAAAACTTCTCGAAAGAAAAAAAGAGCTTTTGGAATTGTCAAATAAATAATTTTCACCTGCAAAAATGGTGATGCGATTTGGATTCGCATCACCATTTTTTGCATAAATATACATACTGAAAATTCATGTTTTTCCTCAAAGTTCCTGATCTCCCACGTCTTTTATCCATTGGCGCAGGAAATATTCACTTTCAAGACCTATTCCCATAACACAGTTTGTCAGGAAAACAATTCCTTCAATTCTTCCTTCCTTAAGCCATTTGAGACCTGTGTCACATTGGGTTTTCAAAAGATGCGTGGGAATAGCTTTTTTGGTCTGATAGTCAAACATATATATACCGAGCATTATTTTCTTTCCCGGCAGACGTTTTTCATATTGTGAAAGATTCTCATCAAGTTTCATTGCGTCATTAATGTCCATGCTCCACACAGTAATTCCGTCAATAGGTTCAAACATTTCTTTGCTGTATCGTTCAAGTTGAGCCACATAGCATGTGGTCCACATTTCAATTTTCTTGTGTGCTTTGTCGAGCCTTTTTCGGGATTCTCTCAAAAATCCGGTGAGATATTCTTCGCCATGTTTTTCTCCATTGGGGTCTTCTTGTCTGCATGTGAAATCATCATAGAATGCGCCGATAACGTTTGGATATTTTTCTGAAAGATGGCATATATACTCTTCTTCATTCCCGTTTCTGAACCCTGCAGAACCGGTAACGCTCCACATAACATTTTTCATGTTGCAAAAACTTTCCATATATCCGTATGCATCTTTGGAAAAAGGAACGGGAATTCCGTCGGAGCACACCATTATAATATTATTCACGCCAAGCATATGCGCTCCCTCTGTGGGAGTGATCCTTGACCACATACTGGTTATTCCTTCAGCTCCGACAAAGTAGGGGTCGTCATCGTGAGGGCGGCTTGCAAAAAGCCAAAGTTTATCCCGCACAACAAGTTTTTCTTTGTTCATAGTCTAGTCTCCTTTTATCAGCTGTTTCTAATCCATACAGCCATTTTTACACTACCGTCATAAACTCTTCCTGCTGATGAATAATCTGTCAAAGTGATAAATTCGCCGTTTGAAAGCGGTACATCAACTTTTACGATACATTCAAACGGAATTTTTGTTGTACTTTCCTTAGAATCAACAGTTCCGTCTTCTCCTATAGCGATATCAAGAGGACCACCGTTTTCATTTCCGAGTCTTGTCTCTGTTGCAAGCATAATCGGTCCACGTCTCAGGGCAATGTGATTCCTGGCAATGGGGTCTTCTCTGTCAAAGGTTGGCACTATGTAGTTGTGATCCCAGATAACCTTGTTCATCAGAACCTGACTGTCATATGGAACAGGACGAATCACGGTTGTTCTCATGTCAAAGCAAAGTTCAATTTTGTCTCCCTTTGACCATTGTTTTTTCAAGGTTATATATCCGTCAGCCGTGGTTTCGGAAGTTCCGTTGACTTTTACAGTAGTGTTTTTGCTCCAGTAGGGATTTCTGATAAGAATTTCAAAATCTTCATTTTTCTCAACGTCAATATATATTTCAACATTACCGTCTTTTGGATATAATGTTTTTGTTGTTATGATGATAGGCTCGCCGTTCGGAGTCTTTGTTTTTACGGTTCCGTCAATAAACATATTGATGGCAATAGAGTGTTCATTTCCGAGAACATGAGTTTTATGCAACATTCCAACACCTGCCGAACCGATGCATGCACAGCAACCATAATAAGAATTGTCAGCCATAACTTGTTTTCCGCCGGCAGTTGTGCCTCTTGCTCCCCACACAAGTGGGCTGTAGCTGTCAAAGGGCATAGGATCCATAATACATTCGGGGGTGTTTTTGATAGTTTTAAAATCAACATATCCTCCTGTGTTGAATGTGCCAAGATATGCATTGTAGAATGAAGTCTCGAAGGCATCAATATATTTAGGGTCACCGGTAATTTTGTATATCCTGTTCATAAATTTCATCAAAGTGACGGTTACGCAGGTTTCCTGGGAAAAATCGCTGTTTGTGGTGTTTGCCTGACGTACTGTGGAATGGTCAAAAAGTTCTTCGGTGCATCCGCAACTTCCTATAACCGTGAAATCACTTTCGAGAATTTTGTCTGCAAAGTTCACAACGGTTTGTCCGGATTTTTCGTCTCCGGTTATAATATAGTATTCCAAAAGCCCCTCAAAGCAGGAAATCAGTTCATATGCTTTGGTTACGGGATATTGATATGGATAGAGTTCATTTTCAAAAGCAAGGTTGAAAATATTTTCAATTTCACATGCACCGAGTTCTATAATGTATCGTGAAAATTTCAGATACTTTTCATCATTTGTCAAGGCATACAGTCTGACAAATGATTCGAGAATAGAAGATGAATTAACACCACGCCACAGGTCTGTTGTAGCTGTTATGGCAATTTTCCCTTCTTCTTCTCCGATTTTGCTGATAATATAATCTGCCTGAGAGCGAAGGGATGAAATAATTCTGTCTTTAAGTTCGCCATCTTTGCATATTTCCAGAAAATACTCCATTCCAAGCATAACATACTTTCTGCACCACATATCCCAGCCGTTAAACTCTTTTTCAACGCTGTATGAGGATATTCTTCCTGATTCGTTGCCGGATTCAATCATGTCAATGATGGTTGTTTTTAAAATGTCATAAAGTTCCTCATCTTTTGTATATGAATAGCAAAGGGAAGCACCACGCATGGTTTTCCCCCAATATTCACCTCTCCAACCATTGTTTATAATATCTGCATCTGTGCGGAACTGATCAACAAATTTTTTCCATAAATCAGGTTTTAACAGCTGCTTTTCAAGTACAAATCGGTATGCTTCATCCACAAACCCATTATACTTAAAAATTGCGCTGTCATCTGTAAAAAAACTTTCTCTCTTTCTGTTTTGTTTCATTTCAATTCACCATTTCCTTTACTTTCCATTCTGTATTTGAGAGGGGTGAGCCCCGTCTTTTCACGAAATAGTTTAAAAAATCTTGTTCTGTTGGAAAACCCACAGTCATTCAATATATCTTCTATAGATCGGTCTGTATCACCAAGCAGCTTCTTTGCTTTTTTTATGCGGCAATCCATAAGATATTTTGTGAAATTCATTCCGGTATACTCTTTGAACTGGACACACAAATGGGATTGTGTATAAAAACTGTTTTTTGCAATATCTTTGAGAGTGATTGATTCGCCACAGTGTTCGTTTATGTAATCAAGTAAATCCTGATTAATAGGGAAAACATCATTCATGCGAAATTTCATTTTTCTGAACACAAGTATCAAAATAAGATTAAGAATGGATCTTGTCATGAAATTACTGCCGGTTTCTTCTTTTTCCTGCTCATTTAATGTCCACTCAATAAGTTCTTCAAATCTTATTCTTTCATGGTTTCTGAAATGAATTACACAACTGTTTGTGTTAATCATGCTTTCAAATTCGCCAAAATTTTTTGTTTCAAGAAGTGAAAATGCATTTCCCGTATTTTTAAGACCTTGATCTATATAATCCAGTTTAAACATAATGTCGGCATAACGAAGTTTTCCGGCGGGCTTTATGCTGTGGGTACAATTGTAATTCAGGAAAATCAAATCTCCTTTTCTCACAGGAATTTCTTTTCCGTTTACAACATGGACACCATTACCGTGAAACGTATAGACCAGTTCCACAAAATCATGAGTATGGGTAGGGGAATTTTTCTCGATTTCCCAATGGTTTATCCAGTATCCTCTGTCAAGAGTGTAGTTGTTTTCTTTCAGTTCAAAGGTATTAGCCATTTACTGATCCACCCCTTTATGTATTAAAAGTTATTTAAAATTATAACATGCGTTAAAATGATAATTATACACTATATGTACTTTAACAGATTTATATAATTTATTAAAGTATTATTCTACACTAAAAAAGTACCCGTTTTTTAGAAAAGTTGTGAAAAATGTTACAATATATGGACTGTGTACAAAAAGAGGCATAAATTAATTCTTGCAGTAATTATGCCGATGGAATCAGGTCTGATTTTTGGTGCGGATACTTCGCCGGACATTGGCAAAGTTACAGTTTACTTCAGCAAAGATTTTGAAAGCTCTGCGCCGGGCAAAAAGGTCATTAACGTATTCTCGGTTACAGCCGGTGAGAATAAAGCAGGAATTATTCGGATCCCGGATGGAAGTAATGAACATCGTTCAGATGCATTAAATTCAAAAGGATTATACATAGATCACTTTTTCTCTGCACCGATTAGTTCGCATGCAGTTTTGCATATGTGTGTAATGATGCCTGATCCGAATGCGGTTCCGGAAAAAATTGTTGTAAAAACAGAAAAAACAAAGAAATTACATTGCCTACCTTCAAAGGAATTTCTGTTTTTCTTGGTGAAGGAAGACTCATAGGATGATTTGTTGCAAACAAGATGTATGAAATTGTAATAAAACTCCGGTTAAAGAAGATAATGTAAATATTATAGATTTTTCGGTTGCCGAATAGGGAACTGTGGTGTAACAGAAACTATGAATACGGATATGATATGTTTAAAGATAACTTCTTGAAAGAAAAAAAGAACTTTTGGAATTGACTGGAATTTAAAATGACAACAAACAAAGAGGCTGCTTTTTAATCGCATAATTATTATACAATTAAAGAGACAGCCTCTTTTTATTATGGTAATTAAGATTCTCTTACCTGAATGGGTGTTTTTCCGAACCTTTTGAAAAAAGCCCTTGTAAAATACGAAGGAGAGGAAAAACCGCTTTCAAAACAAATTTCGGTAATTGTCATATTGGAATATTTAATAAGTCGTATTGCATAGTCAAGTCTTAAAGAAATTATATACTCCTTGAAAGTAAGCCCGGTCTGATTTTTGAAATATCTGCAAAAATGTTCCGGTGTGACATAATACATCTTTGATATATCTTCAAGAGTGATTGGCTCGCGGTAGTGATATCTGATATAAGAAATTGCTCTTTGTACAATGTCTTTTTTCTTTTTGGGAGATGATGTGGGGCGAACGGAATTTCTAATTATATCAATGACTATTCGGTTAAGAGTTGCCCTTACATATGAAGATGAAAGGGGCATACCGGAATTCAGTTCATTGTCTATAATCATAAGTTCTTCCATCATTCTGTCGGATGAAGACTCATCAAGATATGAAATGTACGGAGTTGAGTCGACGTCCAGAGATTCACCCACGAATTTAAACAAAATGTCGTCGCTGAATGTCAGAGAAATCATTTTTGATTTGTCTCGGTTTTCGTAAAAATGAAAGTCAAACGGCGAAAGAAGGCATACTGTTCCCTTGGGGCAAATATATTCTTTTCCGTTCACTGTCTGTACAAATTCGCCGTCATATATAAAATCAATCGAAAAAAAGTCGTGTCGGTGAGGAGTGTGAATCGACGGAGTTTCAATTTGCCAGTTTGTCACATATGCGTGACATTCCTTGTTCAGGAAATCAGCTTTTGCTATTCCGTTGTTTACCATAAGATTCTTTTTATAATCTGACATTTATATCACCAACTACATTATATATATTTTGTAATTGCTCTGTCAAGAATAATATCAATTTAGTGCTAAATATTATCACGTTTGTTGTAGTAAAACGTTTATTAATATTGTATTATCGTAATATAGGCATATATTAAGAAAATATATTTGAGGAGAATAAACATATGAAAAAATTAAATCTTGGAGTTGCATATCACGGCAACAGAATTTTAAAACATGTAAAAGAAGATATGCGTGACATTGTGGATCACAATATGAACCTTGTTGTGCATATGTTTACTCACAATGATATGAACAGACATAAAGATGTTATGAAAGATATTTTTTCAGTTACAAAAGATGAAGGTCTTGATTTGTGGGTGGATAACTGGGGACTCGGAGGCCCTCCGGGGGATCTTTCTCACATTCTTCAGTATTATCCCGATGCACACCAGATATATTCTGATGGCACAGTAGATCCGATAAGAGTATGCTTTAACAGCAAGGATTATCTCAACTTTACCAAAACCTGGATTGAAATGGTAAAAGAGTGTGGCGGAGAAAAACTGTTCTGGGATGAACCGCATATTACCACAAGAAAAGACGGTGTGTATGCGTGTGCTTGTCCCACATGCCGAAAACTTTTTGAAGAAAAGTACGGAAAACCCATGCCTGAAAAAGTTACAGATGAAGTGAAGGAATTCCAGAATTTCAGTATGTATTCATATTTTTCTGCTGTTACTAAATATGCAAAACAACTCGGTATGGAAAACATTGCCTGCCTTATGACAACAAGTGATCAGTTTACTCAAAGTCTTATGAAACTTGATGAACTTGATAATGTAGGAACAGATCCATATTGGAAAGACGGAAATCTCGAACCCTACAGCCACGTATACGAAAGAACATCAATGTTTCTTGATATGGCAAAAAATCATAACAAAGAAACTCACATATGGCTTCAGACTTTTGAAAACAAAGCCGGAACAGAAGATGAGATATATCTTGCGGCAGATGCGGCGTATGATGCAGGTGCAAGAGATATTCTCGCCTGGAGTTTCAGAGGCGGAGAGGCTTGTTTTTACAGAGCAGATAACTGTGACAGGGTGTGGCAGGTTACAGGCGATGCCATGAGAAGACTCAAAGACAGATATCTTGACGAATTAAGAGAAGAAAGAAGAAAAATGTGCGTGAAATAAGTTGGAGGTGATATGATGCTTCTTAAAAAAGCACTTATATTTTTATTAGTATTTTGTATGATATTTTCCTTTGGCGTTGTCGGTGCATCGGCAGAGTGTTACACAGACATATCATACATCCTCGAAACAGGTGAAATTACCGTGTCGGGAACTTCACCGAAGGAGAATATGGTTGTTATAATTTCTCCCTCATCCGTATTGCCTCAGGATTTTTCGGACGATAATATCCCTTCTGTTATAAAACAGGTTTCGGTAAACGGAGATTTTGAAGTAACTCTCGGTATGCCTTCCGATGCTTCAGTCGGTGAATATACAGTCTATGTGCGCATAGGTTCATATCAGACGAGCTATGTGTTTATGCACATTAATTATCTTGGAGCAATTAGGGTTGTTGAAAGTCTTTCCGTTGCAGACGGAGAAGAATTCAGAAACCTTATTGCAGAAAACGAGCAGATTCTCGGAATTGATGCAAATAATGCCGGATATGTTTCAAACTTTGAAGAAATAGTAATTCTTCTTGACAATATGACATTTGACAGTGTTGAAGATTTTCAGAAAAAATATAAAAAAGTTCTTGCAATATCTTTGATTCAGGGAGAGACAAATCCTGAAACCGTAGTTTCGCTTATGGCAGAAAATGCTTCGGTTCTCGGAATAAATTACGAAAAGGATTTTGAAAAGGATAAAAGACTCTCAGATGTTTCAAAAACCGAACTTGCAAAAACTCTCGGTGAAATTTCCTACACAGAATACTGTGACGAAGATGGAAATATAAACTTCAAAAAAATTATGGAAGACATAAAACCGGTAGTGGTAATAAAGAATGTTACCAACTGGATTGGTATCAAGGAAATCATTACAGATAGTTTTAAAGATGTTTTCTCGGATGCAATTTCAGACAGTAAATATTATAAAAAAATCAAGGATAAAGACGCAGTTTATGAAGAACTTGCAAAGAAAAACTATGACAGCCTTGATAAACTTCTCGAAGAGTTTGAAACTGCAGCCGAAAAAGTGTATAAAAGAGAGAAAAACACATCATCAGGCGGTGGAGGCGGTGGTGGATCATCATCTTCATCCAAAGAAAACGTAATCGGAGGAGCAATATCGGGCGGAGTAACCGTATCTCCCGGATATGATGGGGAGAACAACAAAAAATCCGATGTTAAATTTACGGATATTGATGAAAGCCACTGGTCATTCGTTGCAGTAAGTGAACTTTGTTCAGAAGGTATTATTAAAGGTTATGAAGACGGAACATTCAGACCTTCAAATAATATCACAAGAGCAGAATTCACAAAACTTGTTCTTTTCTTTGCATCATCCGTTGAAAGTAAAGAAAATGTTACTTTCAATGATGTGAATGAAAATGATTGGTACTATAGTGCAGTTACGATGGCTGCATCAAAAGGTATAGTATCGGGCACCGGTGAAGGATTTTCACCAAATGCTTTCATAAAAAGAGAAGATGCTGCTCTTATTGTATATAGAATTTTAAATCTCACGGGTAATAAACTTTACGGATACAGACCTTTTGCAGACAGAGAAGAAGTTTCTGAATATGCAAGAGATGCTGTCTTTACCCTTGCAGGCTCATATATATTAAATGGTACGGACGATAACAAATTTATGCCAAAAAATAATATCACAAGAGCAGAGGCTGCTAAACTCATATATGGAGCATTTGTAGAATTTGCGCAGAAGGAGGAATAATTTGTGAAAAAATTTACAGTATGTATACTTGTTTTTGTTATGATATTCTCTTCTTTGAGCGTATTTACATATGCCGAGGAAAATGTCACGCTGGTTTCTTTGCAAAAAGAAGTTAAATTTCTTGATATGCTCGGTATAACTGATATTTCTGAAAAAGATGAAATAATCACAAGAGCAAAGTTTTGCGATATGCTTATGAAAAGTATGAATGTTGATAACTTTTCATATCAGGATGGTTTATTTTACGATGTATCATATTCAACCGAATATTCCGACTCAATAGGAGCGGCATACTCTCTCGGTATCATCGGAGGCGGTGGAAACGGAATGTTCACCCCCGAATCTCCCATAACAATGGAAGCGGCACTTAAAATGTGTGTTGCGGCACTTGGTTATGAAAGAGTAGCCAATGCATTGGGAGGATATCCTGTAGGATATATCAGTGTTGCAAAAGAAATAGACCTTGGAGATGGCGTTAATCTCGGACAGGGATTTACAAATGATGATATATATATACTTTTATATAATTTCCTGATTTCAGATTCAGCCACCATATCTTATGTGAAAAATGAAGGTGCGGTGAACATCAAAAGAAACGAAGGTGATACTCCGCTTTCAAGATACTTTTCTCTTAAAAAGGATACCGGCATATTAAAATGTGCAGGACATGTATCTATGCTTTCAGAATTTGATGAAACTGAGCCGAAAGTATATGTTAACGGAGTAAATTATAAAACAACCGTTGCATCTCCCGAGATATATCTCGGTCTTTATGCAGACATATATTATGACAAATATAATTGTGTCAGAGCAATCTATCCTCACACCATCAATTCTTTTGTCGAAAAATCATATGATGAAATTGACGGTCTTAAAGGAAATACTCTCATAACATATGATGAAAAGGGCAGGGAAGATGAAATAAAACTTGAACCGTCATATTCCTTTGTCAAAAACGGCAGGATTAAAAATGCTTCCGAAGCTGATTTTAAAGTTGAAAATGCACAATACACATTCATAGACAATGACGGCAACGGCAGATATGATGTTGTTACAGCACAAATCCCAGATTATATCATAGTATCGTCAACAGATGTAGTAGAAGGCATTGTGTTTGATACCAACGGTTCGGGAAAGCATCTTGACCTCAATCCGGAAAATAAAGTTTATTATGAATTTACTTTTATAGATGAAGAAGGAACAACTTCTCCGATTATTATGGAAGATCTTTCCAAAGGTGATGTTATTAAATACTGTAAAAGTGAAGACGGCAAATATATAACAGGTGAAGTGATAAAACGTTCAATCACCGCAAGTATTGAAGAAAAAGGCGAAGATTACATTGTAATTTCAGGAACTTCCTATAAAACAAATTGCCGTTTCAATGGAATCGATGAATTGAAATTCGGTATGGAATATTTGTTTTATATAGCATCTGACAATACCATTACATACGCAGTTACATCAAATTCCAATCAGATGCAATACGGTTTCATTGTTGCATTTGGTGCAAAACAGATAGGTCTTGCATACCGTACAAATCTTAAGATTTTAACACCTGAAAATGAAGTGGTAGCATATGAACTTGCTGATAAAATCACACTTGATTCATACACAGGTGTAAAAAACAATGATGAACGTATAAGAGAAAAATTCACCAATGAAAAAGACAGAACTATAGCAAAATATCAGCTTATACGTTATTTGTTGAATTCAGAAGGAAAAATAAGCAAAATCGATACGGCAACCGAACTTGCAAAAGAAGAATTTACACCCGATAAACTCATCGAGGATAGCGGAAAAGATGACATTCTCACACGTCATCTTCATAATCAGTCGGTTTTCTATCACGGTTCATACAGAGTTCTTGCACCGAATGCCGTAATTGGACCTCAGACCCTGATGCTCTCACTTCCTACTGATTTTGAAACTCAGGGAGAAACTCCGAAAGAATATGATGAAGATGAATTTGCATTCGTCACAACCGCAAATCTTCCGAGCTATGAAACAGTTTCTGTAACAATGTATGATATTGACAGAAATCTTCAACCGGGCGTTGTTGTTTTCTATAAAGGTGCATCGGGAGCCAATGCCGTTGTTTCCAATAAGGCAACACCTGCTGTTGTAAAAAGCGTTACAAAAGGCCTCAATGAAGACGGTGACGAAACAACACTCATCTCTCTTTATCAGGGATCAAGTTCCTATAAACTTCTTGTGGATAAAGAAAAAAATGCAACGCTTTCTAATGATGACCTCCCCACATCGGGAGATATTATCAGATATGTTCTCAACAAAAAAGGCGAGATTGCGAATTTTGTAATCGACCTTAACTATATTCCTGCAACTGCTAATGAAAAGGCAAAACTTGAAACAACCGCTAATACGGTAAACAGCGGTCTCGGAAATGATATGATAAGTTTCGGAAAATCATATTTTCATTCATCATCAACTCTTGCAATGCTCATTGAAGGCGGAAAAGCAGGCGGACACGAATATCTTGCAGGAATTTCAACCTATCAGATGCCATCGAATGTAAGAGTAGTTGTATATGACGGTGCGTCAAAATCCGCAAAACCCGGAAATATCGGAATGCTTGCAGACGCCCTGTCAGTAGGTGAGGATGCTGCATCACTGATAGCTGTCAAATGTTACAGCCATCAGTTAAGTGATATATTTATCTATAAATAAGGAGGTGCTCATATGATAAAGTCAATAATTTCAATCATACTTATTGTTTCAATGACTGTTTGTATGATGCCTTCCGTGTATGCTCAGAGTCAGAACAAAATTCTTTTTTCAGAAGATTTTAAAGGATACGCTGAAAATGAGCAGGCTCTTTCCACAATGAAAATCACAAACGGTCTTGACGGACGTGTCATAAATGATAAAGGCAATAAGGTTCTTTTTGCAAGAGCATTAGGCGATGACGTAAACATTAGTGTGGACATACCGGCAAGTGATGCAACCGAAACAGTTATGTCAGTCAGGGCAAAAATTACAGGTGATAAAACCACAGGTAAACTTTTCAATGCCACATTTGCGGGAGCAAAGGTTAACTTCATAAGTATAGATGAAAAAGGAAATCTTTGCCTTTATGACAACACTGTTTTAGGAGGATTGTCTTCTAACTATAAAACAATCACAGTTATAGCAAAATGGAAGAAAAAAGTGTTCAGTGTGTATGTTGACAAAAAATGTGTTGCCGATAACTGGGCAATGCCGTCAGTTGTTGCAACAAAAAGTCCGACAAAACTTGAATTTACTTTCGACTATAATGAAAACGCAGAAACAGATGCATATTTGGATGATATCAGAGTATATGAAGGAAGTACACTTCCGTGGAATATGAAATTCCCGACATCATCTTCTAATAATGAAGTCTTGGAATTTACTCCGACAGAAAACTTTGATCCCAATGCCGTAACAATCATTAAAGATTTTTCATATGACGGTTCATCAACCGGACTTATGTATGCAAACATCTCAACAGAGATTTCCAACTATACTATGGATGATGGCATAAAGGTTATGCGCTGGTATTCTCCGGAAGAAAAGGCAAGCACATCGGGATTTGCGGATATCAGTCTCCCCGAACTTGCAACAAAGAGAAAATATGTTTTTGATTTGAAACTTAAAGTCAATGAACTGACAGGCGGTTCAAAAGTTTGTCTTTTCGACTCAAAAGATACAGCAGGACAATGGACGGTTCGCGGATTTGAGTTTGGTTCATCCCAAAATCTCACAGCCGATCAGGGCGGCGGCAGTGCCAAAATTCCCTTTGGTGAGTGGGTAAGACTTTCATTTGTATATAATCTGAAACTCGGTACAATCGGAATTTATGTAAATGGTGAATTTGTTTCCGAAAACAAAACTGTTGCAGGAGCAACACCAAACTATTTCAGATTCGACGTTATAAGTCCCGCAGGTTCAAAAATGGATGTGTATTTTGACTGGTTCAGAATTTACACCGGAAATGAACTTGTTGACGATTCGTATTTTTCACAGGATTCCGGAGTTGGAATTGATGCATCACAGGCAGTGGAGGGTTCTATGTCTATAATGGATAATGCCACCAAATTGAACGCGGCTCTTATCGGGAAAACAGTTTTCCTTACAACAAACGATTCTATGTATTATAACGGCAAAAAGGAAATCATATCAAACGATGCTGAAAAACTCAAAAAGAACGGCAATGTGTGGATGATTCCGCAGGCTACACTTGAAAGAATCAATGGCGGAAGAAAACTTGAATATGATAAAGAGACAAATACATTCACCATCGGAGATAAAACAGCTTCTTTAAATTATGAAGAAGTTAACGGTGTTATATATTTGCCTCTCACAGAGTCTGTGGAAAAACTTATGGGAAAATTCGTAAGTTATGATGTAAGGGATATGGCGGTGATTTCAAGCGAGAAATCAGAGGTCAGAACCAATCCCGTAATCTATCTTGACAGACATAAAGTGTTCTATGATTATGATTTGATATATCGCTATCTTTTGTTTGATAATCCAACAGGTAAGGAAATCCTTTCAGCGGTTAAGAAGAACTATCCTTCAAATGCTCATCCGAGAGTGTACTGGACGGGAGAGGATATAAAGTATATTCTTGAAAAAGCAGATGCAGACCCGGTATGGCGTGAAGAAGTTCAGAAGAATATAGATTACGCTGATAATATCTTATATGTTGATATGTCATCGGAATTTGCCGCTCAGGGTTCTGCAAAACAAGGTGCATCAAGTCGCTTGCAGAATTATATAACTGCACTTTCAACCGCTCATCTTTTAACCGGTGAAGCAAAATATGCAAAAAAAGGTGTAGAACTGATGAAAGGCTTTGCCGCGTGGGCGGACAGCGGATATAAATCAGCAAACCTTACAATTGGCCATTGGGCACAGGCAATGGGTATAGGATTTGACTCTTTCTATAACTATATGAATTCCACACCCGAGGGCAAAAAAGATATTAAATATCTCAAAGAGCGTATGGTTGAACTTCAATATGCAGATCACATCGCTTCATATTCCAAAGGTATAACATCAGGACCGACGTGGATAACATATCAGGATAACTTTGTCGGATGTATCGGCGGCGGTATGATGTGTATGCTTCTTGCAATATGTGATGAACCTGGAATTGAGGAAGAATCGGAATATCTTCTTGAAAATGTGCTCCGTTCTCTCTATATTGCTGCAGAAACTTTCTATCCCGACGGCGGATATTACGAGGGATTAACCTACGGTGATATGATGTTTGAAAACTTCACCAATGCACTTGATGCTCTCTTCAGTTGCTGTAAAACAGATTACGGCATTGGCAGAGTCCCCGGATTCAAGGAGGCAGGTCAATATTTCGTATATCTCAATTCACCCACAGGAAGACTCAATTTCCACGATGATGACGGAGTATACTATAACAGATTTGTTCCCGAATATATGGCGTTCAGATACGGCGAAAACTATACAGCTCAGATGGGAAGAGACAGCAAACGCCTTGCTGATCTGAAATTTTCAATAAACTACAGTCTTAAAGGTCTTTACTATTATGATAAAACCCTTACAGATAAAGGAATCAAGCCCGATGTATCGGATGCTCCTCTTGATAAGTATATCTCAAACATCGGTACAGGAACTTTCCGAAGCAGTCATGCAGACGAAAAACTGACATATATAGGTTATCACGGCGGATATACAAACATTCCGCACGATATGCTAGACCTTGGAGAATTTGTGTTTGCATCGGACGGAGTTATGTGGGCATGCGACCTTGGAAAGGATGATTACGGTCTCCCCGGATATTTCCAGATTTCAGGATATAACATCTACAGGAAACGACCTGAGGGCAAAAACTGCCTCGTTCTCAATCCGGCAAAAGATGTTTCAAACTATTTTGGTCAGGAAGTAGGGGCAAATACTGAACTTGTTCTTCTTGATGAAAATAAACCCAAAGGTGCAATGGCGGCACTCGACCTTACAAAAGCATATTCAAGAGATGCTTCAAAATATGTGAGAGGCTACTATTTCGGTGATAACAGAAGAACATTGACAGTTCAGGATGAAGTGAGCCTGAAAGATGTAACAGAGGCATACTGGTTTATGCATACATCTGCAACTGTTCGTATTGTAGACAATAATCACGCCATTTTAACAAAAGACGGAAAATCACTTAGTGTTGAAGTGTATTGCAATCAGCCGGGCTTTGAACTTAAAAATATGCCGGCATCACCACTCGCGACTTCTCCTGTAATTGCAGGACAAAAGCAAAATACGGGATATACAAAACTTGCAGTCCATCATCCGTCAGCAAAAGGTGAACTTGTAATTTCGGTAAAACTTTCACCTGTATCAGGTGTGAATGCTCCGCTGGAATATAAACCCATAAGCGAATGGACAATTCCTGACGGTGACCTTCCCAAGGCACCGAACTTCACAGGTGTATACTATGACGGCAAAATTATGCCAAACTTTGTTCCCGGAAAAACTTCATACACAGTAAATCTTCCGTACGGAACACGATATGTTCCTTTAATTACCGCAACAAGTGACAAAGGAACAGTAGAAGTTATTCAGGCACAGTCATTCTCTGATGTTGCAATAGTTTCCATAAAATGTGATGGATTCGAGGATAAAGTTTGCACAGTCAGATTTAACGTTTCAAATGACAGACCTGTAAATGTTGTAAAGGCATATTCAAACGCAATTCCGTCAGTCGGAGTTCCCGGCGAAAAAATTTCACCGGTTTCAGTATCGGTACGTGGTGCGTCAATGGGTGATTCAAACCTGACAAAACTTGCAGACGGAAATCTTTCAACTTCCTATACAATTTCTTCTGTAAATACGTGGATAGAATATGACCTCGGTCAGATAAAGAATATAAAAGGTGTTGCAATGGCATTTTCTGATGGTGACAATAATGTTTATGCATACAAAATTTTGTATTCTCAGGATGGAACAAACTTTACGGAAGTATATGACGGACTTGCAACCGGAACATCATCCTCTGTTGAAACCCTTGAAATTCCGTCAAGTGCAAGATATGTGAGATTTGTTGGAATGGGCACAACAAGGGCTTCTGCTAAGACAAATCTTACGGAACTTGCAGTATATTGAGAAAAGGAGAGATTTGCAATATG
This sequence comes from Clostridia bacterium, assembly GCA_045541875.1. Classification (GTDB taxonomy): domain Bacteria; phylum Bacillota; class Clostridia; order UMGS1810; family UMGS1810; genus RGIG1828. The sequence continues at coordinate 82,839 of JAZQJX010000096.1, forward strand.
AAAAAAATAATATCATTTACTTTGTCTTTGCTTCTGATTTTCTCCCTTTCTGTTCCCGTGACAACCCATGCCGCTCCTGCAGAACTTGTTGGGAGCGGATTGCCGGAGGCAACTCTTAATTACTGTATCGGTGATTATGAAATGAACATAGTGTCCGGTGGTATGACAGTAAATTATCCGTCTGCCGGCATATATCTCATTGCTCCCGATGATTCAGGATATGTATCAAAATACCAGATTAAATATCCTTTGGACGAAGTTGAAGACAAGATTACATTCAGTTTTGTTCTGAATCTTGAAGGACCGCCGACATATGCAACTATGAATGTATATGCAAAAGATATGGTAACCAAGCACAACAGTTTCAATCTTTTGTGCGAAGGCGAAGATTCAAACAAATGGCTTGCAACAGACAGCCCTATGATAACGGGAACCGACAATGTAAAGTTTATCGTTGATATGACTACAGGCGAATACTTTGGTTCTGTCAACAACATCGAACTTCTTGAAATCGGAAGCGGAACAAATTCCGTTGAGGATTTGTCGGGCGGTATCGGTATGGTAGAGATTGAAGTCGGAATGAACATCGGCAGTGCCGGAGTTCAGGTTAAAGATTGCTCCGTATCAGACTCTTCAGGTGCAATACTTGGTCAGGGAAAACCTGAACAGAAACTCACATACACCGATGGTTATTACGAATCGGAAATCATTCCATATGAATCCAACCGCATATATTATAAAGCAAATGGTACAGCATATGTACAAAATCATAATAATGACCGTCACACAAGCAGTTTCAGGATAAAAAGCAAAAAATATCAGAGCGATCCCACGCAAGGTGACAAACTCATTTTTGAATTTGACCTTAATGCAGCAGGAAATCCTTTTTATCCCGATGGTTCAAAATTCAATCTGTATTCAGCCAACAACTCTGAAACACCGATTCTTACCATTACAGACCTTATGTGGAGTACGGGAGAATGGAAACTTAACGGTAATACACCGTCAAGTCTTCAGAGACAAGTCATAAAATTTACCGTTGATGTCTCCACGGGTGATTGGACAATGTATGCAGGCAACTATCAGTTCACCGGAAACAGGGGAGCAGGAACGGTTGACACTTCAAACGGCGTTGGTATGGCAGAGTTTGTTATAAGAACAGAATATGTTAAGGGAGCTTCAATAAACATAAATGCAATGAAACTGTACACCGTTGCTAAAACCGGTATATCAGATGTTGAGTTTATGGTAGGAGATTCAGAGATTGAAAGTTCCGAGGAACTGGAATCGGGAGATACTTTAAGTGCAAAATTCAATCTTTTCAATTCCGGTGCCGAAAGAAACGCTGTGCTTATTGTCGCTGTGTATGACGGTAACAGGACAATCGCTTTGAAAACAAAAACAGTGTCTTTAAACGGAGAAAGTCAGGAGGAAATCTCCATCGACATTCCCGATAAAGAAGAGGCATACACCGTTGAATGTTATATGTTTGACTCACTGTCTTCATATAATCCAATAACATCGGTGCGGAGTCTCGAATAAAAAATAAAAACAGGAGGATTTGGAAATGAAAAAAGTATTATCATTTGTTTTATCTCTGGTACTTGTTTTTTCACTTTGCATTGTACCCACTCTTGGCGTTCATGCATTTGAAACATCAGTACCGTCAACCACAAATGTGGTTGGAAGCGGCGTACCCGCAGCAAACTATATTTACAGTGATGGTGACTACCGCTTTGAAGTAACCCCCGGAGGTTGTATTGCTCAGTATTATAACGGAGCATTCCAACTTTCCACACCTGACACAGGATGGCATGATACATACTATTGTATTGATTATCCGATTGATGCAAACACAGGAGTGTACAGCTTAAATCTGGATATACAACTGGTGTCAGATGCCCGTGTCGTAAAATTCTTTGTTTATGGCAAAGATAAGACCACAAGATATATTAACGGTGCTGAATTGACATACTGGAACAGTATTATGTGGAAAGCAGGAGACCAGAATGCTAAAGCCGGAGACAAATTTAAATTTACTATCGATACCAATACAGGTAAATATTCCGGAAAATTAAACGATAAGGTCTTTTCACCTCTTGGAGATATGACAAACAGTATCGCAGATCTTTCGGGCGGTATCGGAAGATTTGTTATAGGTATTTCCTACGACTCAACTGAAACAAAGGGATCAGGCGCATACATAAGCAGATCAGCAATCGTCAATGAAACAACAGGAGAACTTCTTGCGGGAGGAATTCCCACCAATAATCACACATACAAAGATGGTGATTTTGAAACTGCCATTGTTCCCTATGAGTCACAGCGTGCTCAGTACACCGGTGCTGCTAATGTTTCAATCGTAAACCACAATAATGACAGACACATATCAGCACTTCAGATCAAGAATAACAGAGAAAACTCTGCTAATCTTACTTTTGAGTATGACATACAGGCAACAGGACATAAATTGTATACAGAAGGAACAGCACTCAAGGTATATAGCAAGACAGATTCCACAACTCCGATTCTCAGCTTCGGCAATATGTTGTACAGTTCTGGTGAATGGAGATTGAACGGTGACACTCCTTCCAGCATGAATCGCATCACAATTAAACTTAATATCGACCTTACAACCGGTACATGGACACTTTACGGCGGCAATTATCCGTTTAATGGCGGTTCTGGTACCATAGATGTATCAAACGGAATCGGTATGGCAGAACTTGCACTGAAAACAGATTATTATGCCGGAGATTCAATCGTGGTTTATGGTCTTAAACTCACAGAAACAACAAAACCATATGCAACATATTCTGATCATAATGTGCTCATAAACGGTGTTCCGAGACTCGGTGGCACACACAGTGGCATAGATGTAACTATAGGAAGTAATACAGTTACCAGTGAAAACGGTGTTATTGTTATGTCAGGTACAGGTGCAAGAATTCAGTTTGCCCGTACAATAGATGCAAATTATGATAAGAAAGTGTATATCGAAGCGGTTGTATCTTCTGATAAAGCACTTACAAATGAGGCAACAGTTCAGTTCAACGCTATGTCAAATGAGGGCAATTCACCTTACCAGATTTCAGGTGCTAACAGCCAGTTCTACAGCACAGACTTCAGCGTTCCGAACCAAAAGTATGTTATAGGAATTGTTGTTGATATGAAAAACGACAACTATTCAATCATTCAAAACGGAACAATTGCAAAATCAGGTACTATTGCGCACGCAGACAAAAATATAAGATGGATGTTCCTTGGTTTTGGCGACCCCGAAGCAAAACTCACAGTTCATAATATTAAATATATGGACATTGAACCAATCACATATGATGCAGCAACCAACACATATTTTGATGCATCCTCAATCCTTGCAAATGGAATTGTCCACTATGCAGGTGTTACACAGTGGACAGAAAACGGTGTAACAGTGGGTATCAGCACAGCAGGTGAGGTATCTGTTGAAAAATTAAGTGACTGCGAAGGAATCAAAGTTACATCTTCTGATTCGTCAGAAGACTGGGCAAGAGCAACAGTTTCCTATAACTTTAACTCAGAAAACTTTGCAGACAAATATGCCCGCGTACTTTGGGATATTGAGATTGAAGGAACAGAAAGTCAGACTGTTTCGGTTGCTTCAAGAACAGCAAGCGGAAACTTCCCCGTGAATGTTAAAAAGACATTGACAGCCGGAAGACATACAATCGAATTTGCATATAGCCCCATCACAAAAGCATATATTTGCTTCTTTGACGGCGTAAATAACGGAAAAATCAAAATTAGTGAATCGGAATTGTCAAATGTTATGCTCGAATGGAACGGTGCTGACAATGCAGATGTTATGACTCTCAAAAACGTAAGAGTTATGAAACTTGCAGACGAAGGTACAGATACAGTAGGCGATATTGTCATTGCAGAGGACAATATGTCAGCGAGCGTAAATGTTAAAATCGAAAAACTTTTCAGCACATTGGATGGTGAAGTTAATCTCTTTATTGCATCCTACGCTGATGGTGGACAGGAACTTAAAGCGGTTAATGTAACAAAGCAGAATTTAACAAAAGGTGATAACCCAATTAATGTTTCTCTCGAATCGCTGGAAGGCGGAACACTAATTAAAGCGTTCCTCTGGGAAGCAGAAAACAATGCTCCTTTGAAATAATCAAATAAAACGCAAATAAACGATAATAATATAGGGCTGTCTCTTTGAGTGTATAATCAGCATTTGATGAGATAGCCCTGTTTTATCAAAAAGAGGAATTTTTATGAGAAAATCATTAATTTCAATATTAATAACTGTATCATTGATTTTTGGCATAATGCCAAAAAGTTTCGGTGCGGATTCATCCGCCGTCATAAAGGATTATACCTTTGGCGGAACATCCGGAAATATTATGTATGGAAACATTTCCGGTGAAGTATCCTATATATCTCCCGAAGAGGGCGTAAAAGCAGTGCATTGGGCTTCGTCATCAGACAAAAGTACTGATGCCATTGCGGACATAAGCCTTCCTGAAATGGAAGAAAAGAAAAACTATGTGTTTGATATGAGATTAAAAATAAATAAACTGACAGGTTCATCCGTCATTGGATTTCTTGATTCAAAAGAATCGGACGGAAGCTGGACAGTAAATGGATTTGATCTTTCATCAGACGGTAAACTTACAAAAACAGGTTCAAGTTCCGCTACAATTCCCTTTGGCGAGTGGGTGAGACTTTCATTCATATACAATCTTTCCGAGGGTAGGATATATGTATATGTAAACGGAACGCAAAAGATTTCAAACTGGAACTGGTCAACAAGAGGAGCAAAGCCGGTATACTGGAGATTTGACATAGACAGTCCTCAAAATTCAGAATTGGACATATACATCGATTGGCTTCGCATTTATGATGGTTCTGCACTTTTGGATGACTCTTATTTTGAACAGGATAATACCTATTCTGTTATGGATGATCCAAAGAAATTGGATAATGCAATATCTGGAAAAACCGTATTTCTTCTGACAAATAATGCTGTGTATCACAACGGGAAGAAAGAAATAATACAAAACGAAAATGAAAAGATCAAAACCGTCAATAACATATGGATGGTTCCTGAAAATACTCTGAAAAAAATTAATGATGGAAAAAATCTTTCATATGACGCGAATACAAGCACTGTAACTCTCGGTGACAAAAAAGCTGTCATATCACCTGTTTTTCAGGATGGTATTATGTATCTTCCTCTTACAGAGGTTGTTGAAAAACTTATGTCAAAAAAGGTGATTTACGATGTCAGGGATATGGCGATAATAGGAGATTCTGTCGCAGACGTCAGAGAAGATGTTGAGATGTATCTTGACAAACAAAAGAAATTCTACGACTATGACCTCATATACCGTTATCTTTTGTTTGATAATCCTACCGGAGAAAAAATAGTGTCTGACCTCATACAAAGATATCCTGCAAATTCACATCCGAGAATTTACTGGACAAATGATGATAAAGATTATGTTTTGTCAAAAACTAATTCAGACACGCGCTGGAGAAGTGAATATAATCAAAATATTAACGTGGCAGAAAATGTTCTTACTGCCGATATGTCCGGAGAATATAATGCATCAGATTCTGAAAAACAAAATGCGGCAAGCAGTTTTCAGACTAATATAACTTCCCTTGCATCTGCATACATTCTCACGGGCAATGAAAAATATGCAAAAAAAGGCATTGAGATAATGAAAGGTTTTGCATCCTGGGACAACCTTGATTATAATACATCAACTCTTGCCATAGGCTACTGGTCTCAGGGGATGGGCATCGGATTTGATGCTTTCTACAACTATATGAATTCTACAAGCGAAGGAAAAGAAGATATAGCATACTTCAAGGAACGTATCAGAGAACTTGTGTTCAAACAGCATACAGAGGCTTATAAAAACGGTCCTGCTTTCGGACCTGCGTGGATAACCTTGCAGGATAACTTTGTGGGTTGCATAGGCGGTGGAATGATGTGTCTTCTTCTGGCTGTATGCGATGAAGATGACTTAAAAGAAGAATCGGAATTCCTTCTTGAAAATGTACTTCGTTCGCTCTATATCGCCGCAGAAGTTTTCTTCCCCGACGGAGGATATTATGAAGGTGTAACATATGCCGATATGATGCTTGAAAACTTTACAAATGCACTTGATGCTCTTTTCAACTGCTGTAACACGGATTACGGTATCGGAAATGTACCCGGATTTTCAAAAGCCGGAGAATACTTTGTGTATATGAACACACCCGATGGCAGACTCAATTTTCACGATGACGGCGGAAGATATTACAACCGTTTTGTGCCTGAATATATGGCATACAGATACGGTGAAAATGAAACGGGAATTTTAGGAAGAATCAGCAAAGATATTGCCGGACTCGGTTCTGTACCGAATTACGGACTTAAAGGACTTTATTATTATGATAAAGCAATAACCGACAAAAATATCACATTTGATGTGTCAGAGGCTGATCTTGATAAATATTTTGACAATATCGGCACCGGTACATTCAGAAACAGCCACACCGACGAAGCACCCACATATGCAGGCTTTCATGGCGGATATACCAACATTTCTCACGATATGCTTGACCTCGGAGAATTTTCGTTCATATCAGACGGCGTTGTCTGGGCATCTGACCTCGGTTCAGACAGTTACTCTCTTCCGGAATATTTTCAGGAATCGGGATATAAGATATACAGAAAACGTCCTGAGGGCGAAAACTGCCTGGTTATAAATCCCGGAGTTGATACCGATTCATATTACGGTCAAAAGATTGGAGCAAAAGCAGAACTTGCAAAAATTGACATAAATAAGCCGAAAGGTGCTATGTCTGTTCTTGACCTTACAGATGCCTACGAAAGAGATGTATCCAAATATCAAAGAGGCTATTATTTCGGAGATGACAGACGTACCTTTAAGATTCAGGATGAAGTGAATCTCAAGGGAAATAGTGAAGTATACTGGTTTATGCATACTTTGGCTGAAATAACAATCAACTCCAATAATAGTGCAACACTCAGAAAAGACGGAAAAACTTTAAATGTCGAGGTATATTGTAATCAGGAAGGATTTGAACTCAAATCTATGAGTGCATCACCCCTTCCCACATCTCCCTCGGTTTCAGGACAAGCATCTAATCAGGGATATTCAAAACTTGCAATTTATCATCCCGATGCAAACGGAAATCTTGTGATTTCAGTTAAACTTTCTCCCGAATCGGAATATGAAAATTCACTTTTGGAATATATCCCCATAAGTGAGTGGACAGTTCCCGATGGCGAGGTTGAAAGTGAACCGATGTTCAAAGGAATCTATGCAGACGGAAAACTCATTTCCGGATTTTCATCAAAAAAAGATTCATACAGAATCATACTTCCGTACGGAACAACGAAAATACCTGTGATAAGTGCAGACAGCAACAAAGGAAATATAAATATAACACAGGCAGATTCATTATCAGGCAAGGCAAAATTGACAATAAAATGTGACGGATATGATGATGTTAACTGCACCATAGAATTTATTGTATCAAACGACAGACCAATCAATGTTAAATCAAAGGAATCAGATACTTCTCCTTTGGGCGGAGTAATTAAAGATATCGTTCCTGCAACCGATGTGAGTGTGTTGAATGTATCATCTTCTGACCCCGATATTTCAAACATTACCGACAACAACACCGATACATATTACACTCTGAACGAATCAAATGCCTGGATTGAACTTGATTTTGGAAAAGTGATGGAAATTGAGGGTGTTGCAATTTCTCTTAAATCGGGAAGTGGTTATAAGATTTTGTATTCCGAAGACGGAACAAACTACGAGCAGATATATGCCGGTTCTTCACTCAAAACTTCCGGCTACGAAATTCTTCCCGTATGGGGAAGGGTAAGATATGTGCGGTTCGTTTCCCTTGATGAAACAGCGGATGTGGCGGAATTTTCTGCATATTATCCTGCGGGTGGTCTCGTTTCTCAGCAATCTGGTAAAATCATAGGCAAAGGCATTCCCACGCCTGAAAACCTTACCCTTACTGACGGTGATTACACAATATCTGTTGAACCTTCGGGATGTGGTGTTACAAGTGAAAATGGTTCCCTGAAAATTATAGATTCTTCTTCAAGACACATAATTAAATCACAGATAAAATATAACGCAGATGTAAATTCAGCTAAACTTCGTTATGACTATAACTTATCTTTTGTGGGCTACCCATATGTTGTTACTTTGAAAGTATATTCAAAGAATATGACTCTCTATAACACATTTGACCTCGTATACGGTGACGGTAAAAACTGGAGAGCGACAGGATATCCTGCAATCAGCAACGGTAGAAACTTTGACATTTCGTTTACGGTTGATCTTCTTACGGGAGAGTATGTGGGAACAGTTAACGGAATTGCACTTGATAATATAAAGTCAGGAAAATTCAGTGATTTGTCAGACGGAATCGGAATGGTTGAACTTTGTGTCAACACAAGAGATGCAAATTCAGGTATGATTTTGAATGATGCTTCTTTGACAGAACTTCTAAAATATGATTCTGTAAGCAAAAAAACAGTTTGTGACGGTATTCCGCAAACAGGTTCTCTGACCTATAAAAACGGAAAGTATACGATGAACATTAACCCATCATCCTGCAATGTCACCTATGAAAACGGAATGGTAAAGGTAATTGATTCCGGTTCAAGACATATTATCCGATCACAGATAATTCACCCCTTTGACGCCGGTTCGTCAAAGCTGAAATATGATTTCAATTTTTCTTTCGTCGGCTATCCCTACATAGCTACTTTGAATGTATATTCAAAGGATATGACACTTTACAAGTCTTTTGACCTTGTATATGGTGACGGTAAAAACTGGAGAGCGACAGGTTATCCTGCAATTAATAATAATACAACCTTTAATCTTACATTCACAATCGACCTTCTTTCAGGAATATATTCCGGAACCGTAAACGGTAAAGTTCTCGACAGAGTAGGAAACGGAACAGGTTCGATTTCGGATTTGTCGGACGGAATAGGGATGGTTGAACTTTGTGTGGATACAAGATCTGCAAATTCAGGAATAATTTTAAAAGGCGCATCTCTCACAGAAATTTTGAAGTACCGTGCAGATAAAATCAACATCGGAGAAGTTCTGATATCAGAAGAAGGGTTATCCGCAGAAGCAACTATTAGTGTGTTCGGAGAAGAGGAGGGAGATGAGATTCTCTTCATTCTTGCATCCTATTCTGATGGCGGAAAAGAACTTATGGTTGCAAACGAAAAGAAATATACCTTGAAACAAGGTACAAACAATCTATCGGTACATCTTGATAATCTTGATGGCGGGAATGTTGTAAAAGCATTTTTGTGGAGCGCAGATGAATTTACACCTCTTTGTATACCTGTTAAGAGATAAATTGTACCTACCGAAAAAGAATGATTCATAAAAAACAGAGAATGTCTCCTGATACAATCAAAGAGACATTCTCTGTTTTCGTATACAAAAAGCGTAGCAGTCATTAAAACTGCTACGCCGTAAAAATATGATTTTGTAACTTGCATCAGAAAAGTTTATTGATGTTATTATTTTATTTTTTCTTCTCCGTTACGTTTAAGCATCATTGCTCTTACCTTTAGTGGGAGACCAAAGAGATTGATAAATCCTGCGGAATCTTTCTGATCGTAAACTTCATCTTCAGCAAATGTTGCAATATCTTCGTCGTAGAGTGAGTAGGGTGAAGTTGTTCCTGCAGGTGTGCAGTTGCCTTTGTAAAGTTTAAGACGAACTTTACCTGTAACAGTTTCCTGTGTTGAATCAACAAAAGCGGAAAGCGCTTCACGAAGAGGTGTATACCACAGACCGTCATATACAAGTTCTGCAAATTTGTTTGCAACTTCCTGTTTATAGTGGAGAGTCTGTTTGTCAAGACAGAGGTATTCAAGTTCTTTGTGTGCTGCGTAAAGAATTGTTCCGCCCGGTGTTTCATACACACCTCTTGATTTCATACCTACAAGTCTGTTTTCAACAATATCATCAATACCAATTCCGTTTGCACCGCCGATTTCGTTGAGTTTTTTGATAAGTTCAACAGGGCCATATTCAACGCCATCAATTTTTGTGGGAATACCTTTTTCAAAATCAATTTCGATATATGTTGGAACATCAGGAGCTTTTTCCGGAGACACGCCAAGCATAAGAATTTTGTCATAGTTGGGTTCGTTTGCAGGGTTTTCAAGATCCTGACCTTCGTGAGAAAGATGCCAGATGTTTCTGTCCATGGAGTAGTTGTTTTCTTTTGTTACCGGAACGGGAATTCCTCTTTCCATAGCATAGTCAATTTCATCTTCTCTTGATTTGATGTCCCATATTCTCCAGGGAGCAATGATTTTCATTTCAGGAGCAAGTGCCTTTATTGTAAGTTCAAAACGAACCTGGTCATTACCTTTACCTGTGCATCCGTGACAAATTGCGGTAGCACCTTCTTTTCTTGCAATTTCAACAATTCTTTTTGCAATACAGGGACGTGCATGGGATGTTCCGAGAAGATATTTTCCTTCATAAACAGCCTGAGCCTTTAATGTGGGCCAGATAAAATCTGTAACATACTCTTCCTGAAGATTTTCTATATAGAGTTTGGAAGCACCGGTTTTGAGGGCTTTTTCCTCTAATCCTTCTGTTTCTTTGCCCTGACCGACATCGCCGCAAACTGCGATAACTTCATAATCATAGTTTTCCTTAAGCCAGGGGATGATGATAGATGTATCAAGTCCGCCGGAATAAGCTAATACAACTTTTTCTTTTGACATATTGATTTACCTCCAAATAAGTGTTATTATATCTGTATGATAATTATTATAAGACAAAGAAATAAAAAATGCAATACTCAAAAGTGAATAAAATATTGAATATTTTTCAAAAATAGTGTATAATATGCATAAATATACAGGAGGACTCAATGATAATATTAGGAATTGACCCGGGATTTGCAATTGTTGGGGTAGGCGTTATAGAATATAAAGGAAACAAATTTCGCACAATTGATTACTATGCCATAACCACAAAAGCAGGACTTGCTCTTGAAGAAAGACTCAAAACCATATATGACGGTGTATGTGAGGTTATAGATAAGTATAAGCCTGATTATATGGCAATAGAAGAACTTTTTTTCAATAACAATGCAAAAACCGCAATTCAGGTAGGACAGGCAAGAGGTGTTATTCTTCTTGCGGCAGTAAATAAAAATGTCAAAATTTTTGAATATACTCCTCTGCAGGTAAAACAATCTGTTGTGGGATACGGAAGGGCAGACAAATGTCAGATTCAGCAAATGACAAAGGCAATTCTTTCTCTTTCGGAAATTCCAAAACCTGATGATGTGGCTGATGCTCTTGCTATTGCAATATGTCATGCCCATTCTCATCGTATGGTTAAAATGGGTGTTCATATGTAGTCGGGATATAAAATTCTTATGATAATATCTTTTTATTTGAATTTGAAAATGGATAATTTTAAATATGTTTTGGATAAGTACTATTATTTTTTTGTGGCGTGATGTCTGATATAATATTAAATAATCAGTCAATCAGTAAAATTATTATCAACTGAATTTATAGGAGGAATTCATATGAAATATATCAATGAACAGTTGAAAACTCTCGTAACAGATGAATATGATGTAGCAGTCTGCGGAGGGGGCTTTGCCGGGATTTCTGCAGCCCTTGCATCTGCAAGACAAGGTAAGAAAACTGTGCTTTTTGAAAAGCAATATATGCTTGGCGGACTTGGAACCGCCGGAATTGTCACGATATATCTGCCTCTTTGTGACGGAATGGGACACCAGGTTACCTATGGAATAGCAGAAGAACTTTTCAGACTTTCGATTTTGCACGGTGCAGAGGCAAGATATCCTGAAAATTGGCTTGACAATGAAGGCACGAGGGGAAAAGAAGACAAAAGATTTGAAGTTCAGTATAATCCTCAGATTTTTGCCGTACTTGCTGAAAAACTTCTCATTGAAGCAGGCGTCAATATCATATATGGAACATATGTTGTTGATGTAGTTATGAAAAAGGGTAAAATAACCCATGTAATAACAGAAAATAAATCGGGAAGACGTGCCTATAAAGCAATTTCTGTGGTTGATGCTACCGGCGACTGTGATATTGCTCATTTTGCAAATGCACCCACAGAAAAATTCAAACAGGGAAATGTTCTTGCGTCCTGGTACTATTCACTCGGAGAAGAAGGATATAACCTTAATATGCTTGGATACTGTGATATTCCCGATGAGGAAAAAAATGACGGTAACGCCCCGCCAACTCTTACAAATATTCGTTTTTCAGGTCTTGATGGGGAAGAACTGTCAAGACAGATGTGTATGTCCCATCGCAGTATGTATGCTGATTTCCTTAAAAGAAGAAAAGACTCTCCGGATCTTTTCCCTGTTACAATGCCAACTATTCCGCAAATCAGAATGACAAGAAGAATTGCCGGAGAATATGAACTTTTATATTCCCAGGAACATACATACTTCGACGATTCAATTGGTATGATAGCAAACTGGAGAAAAAGAGGACCTGTATATGAGGTTCCGTTCAGAACCCTCTATAGTTCAAAGGTTAAAAACCTTATCTGTGCCGGCAGATGCACAAGCGTTGAGGAAACCATGTGGGATATAATGAGAGTTATTCCTTGCTGTGCACTCACAGGTCAGGCGGCAGGTACAGCGGCTGCAATGTCAGATGATTTTTCAAAATTGGATGTCAGAAAACTTCAGGATGTTCTCAGAAAAAGCGGGGTTAAACTTCACGAGAATGAAATATTGTAAATTTTTTGTTTTCTGTAAATGTTTCGGTATAATGATAAAAGGAAACAAAATATAATTCTTGAAAAAAGTAGAGTAATATGGTAGACTGATTTCAAGCAAAGCTTGAAATCAGCGATATAAATTCCTGACGGAATTTGCGATATACCTTCGGTGCGATATATTACTTCGTAATGCGATATGTCCCTTCGGGACGAGAAAAGGAATTTATATCATATCGCGCGAGCGTGAGCGAGTATATCGCAAAAAAGTAAGAATAAATTATGAATGATAAAACAATAAAGGAATCAGCGGTAGAACTTGCTGTTGAGGTAACTGGAATATGCGATAATATAAAAGGCAGGTCAGTCTTTGTTAACCAGTTACTGCGGTCGTGTTCTTCAATAGGTGCAAATTCACACGAGGCAAAATATGCGCAAAGCAGAGCAGATTTTATTCACAAATTAGAAATAGCATTGAAAGAATGTTATGAAACTGAATATTGGCTGGAAATACTATATAAAGTAAATGCTTTGCATGAAAATATATACAGTGAATTGAATAATAAAAGTGGCACTTTGAGAAGAAAACTTATTGCATCAATCACAACTGCTAAGAAAAACCAAGATAATGCTGGCATCTGAATTGTTCACGAGTTTTATAGTGAGTAGAATAGCAAGATGCAGGTCGTTATCTGCAATTTTTAAAATAAATAGATTGAAATAAGGTAGCAAGGGATTGTGTGGAAATGAAAAAATTTTTATCTGTTTTTATGTTTGTTGTTTTAATAGTTATGTGCAATGTGGTTTGTGTGGCGTATAGTATGGAGGTAGGTGAAACGGTTACTCTTTATGCTGATGAAGCATCAACAAGCTATGCACCTGTCGGAAATGTTTCCAGAACATATATATGGAGCACGTCCAACAGTTCAATAGTTGAGATTGTTGCTAAAAACGGTTCTGCATGCACAGTGCGTGCAAAAGCCCCGGGCACAGCTATAATTGGTAATAAGCAGTCGATGTCTTATTCTTCATATGATTCTATTTTGGGAACGATGAGTAGATGGGAGGAGGGTTTTGGCGGTTCGTGGACAATTACTGTAGATCCTCTTGACCCCACCGGTATTTCTATTCCAAGTACACTTTCTGTTGAGGCAGAAGACTCCAAAACACTGACACCTACATTCACACCTTCAAATGCCTCATCATCTCTTACTTGGAAGTCATCAGATACATCTGTTGCTACCGTAAGCGATGGTAAAGTTTATGGAAAGTATCCGGGCACAGCTACCATAACTGTCACAACAGAAAACGGGTATAGCGATAAGTGTACGGTAACGGTAACAGCACCGCAAACCTTTTTATCGGTTGTCAATCCTACGGATAACAAGGTAAATGTGTCGAAAGATACAACTATAAAATTTACATACAACAAAAGCATTATTGGAAGTACTGCATATTCTTCCATAAAGCTTTATGACAATACGGCAAAAAAATCAGTAAGCATAAGTAGCAAAACAGACGGAAAAAATCTTATAATAACACCTTCGAGTCCGCTTTTACAAGGTCATAGTTATACAGCCACAGTTCCCAAAAACGCTGTGGAAAATTATTATGCTGTAAAAAACACAGTCGAAAGCACAACAACATTTAAAATAGCACCACTTTGTGTTGAAGATTCAACTCTTGTTGACGGGGCAATGGATGTAAATGTTGATACTGATATTGCAATAACCTTTGACGGTATAATTGAACAAGGCTCAAATTGGAATAATATCACACTCTGTGACGGAAACGGCGTCAGTGTCACCTTTGATAAGAAGGTTTTAGACAGTACGCTTGTGATTATTCCGGAATCCGACCTGAATTATTACACCAAATATATACTTACTGTACCAAAGGGTGCAGTTGCATGCGGGAAAGTTGACAGTGAGAATGATACGGTGCTGACTTTTAAAACCATTCGTAATGCCGATGTGGTTTATCCTCCTGAATATACGTTTGAAAACGGCAGGCTAACCATTATAGCAGAAGAAAACACAAGTATATATTATACTATAAACGGCGGTGTGCCAATTATAAGTGGTATATTCTACACCGAGCCCATTGTGTTCGATACCGAAAACATACATGTAAGAGCCATTGCTGTAAGAAATGGCAGAGTAAGTAAAGAAACTGAATATAAAGAGTCGAATGTTAATACACTACCGCCAACCACGTTTGGTGGTAGTTATGGTGAAAGTTTTAGCTCTGTAACTGTAACGGAAGATGGCTATATAGCTGTGGGATCTGCTTATGCTGATAGTTTTGGGACAGGTGACTGGACTGGTGTTAGCGGAAAAGGCGGCAAAGATGCAATTATAGTAAAATTTGATAAAAGCGGAAATGTTATATGGAAAAAGAATTTTGGCGGTAGTAGGGATGAGTATTTTAACACTGTAGCCGCAACGGAAGATGGCTATATAGTTGTGGGATATGCTTATGCTGATAGTATTGGGACAGGTGACTGGACCGGTGTCAGCGGTAAAGGAGTATATGATGCGATTATAGTAAAGTTTGATACAAACGGCAAAGTAGTCTGGAAAAAGAATTTTGGTGGCAAAGGTGAGTGTTGGACTTATTTTTATTCTGTAACCGCAACAGCAGATGGCTACGTAGCTGTAGGAGAAGCTAATAATTTTGGAACAGGAGACTTGACAGGCATCAGCAGTAAAGGAGGTTCAGATGCGATTATAGTAAAGTTTGATACAAACGGTAAAGTAGTCTGGAAAAAGAATTTTGGCGGAAGTAGTGAGGATGTTTTTAGATCTGTAACTGCAACAGAAGATGGCTGTATAGCAGTAGGATATTCTTTTTCTTTAGGTTTTGGATCCGGTGACTGGACAGGTGTCAGTGGTAAAGGCTTTTTTGATGTAATGATAGTAAAATATAATACAAGCGGGAACGTAGTGTGGAAAAAGAGTTTTGGCGGTAGTAATTATGATTATTTTGAATCTGTAACTGCAACGGAAGATGGCTTTATAGCAGTAGGATATTCTTATCCTTCAAGTTTTGAAACCGGTGACTGGACCGGTGTCAGCGGAAAAGGCGGCAACGATGCAATTATAGTAAAATTTGATAAAAGCGGAAATGTTATATGGAAAAAGAATTTTGGCGGAAGCGATTATGATATTTTTTTATCTGTAACTGCAACGGAAGATGGCTGTATAGCAGTAGGATATTCTTATCCTTCAAGTTTTGAAACCGGCGACTGGACAGGTGTCAGCGGTAAAGGTAATAACGATGCGATTATAGTAAAATATGATAAGAACGGTAATGTAGTGTTGAAAAAGAATTTTGGCGGAAGTGATAATGATTCTTTTGGCGCTGTAGCTGTAACTGCAGACGGTTGTGTGACTGCAGGATATTCATCTTCTTCAAGTTTTGAAACCGGCGACTGGACAGGTGTCAATGGTAAAGGTAATAACGATGCGATTATAGTAAAACCATTAGTTATGTCTTGTGAAAGTGACAGATACATTGTGCCACAAAGCGGAAAAGTAGCTGTTTCGGGAAACGAAAGTGTGGTAAAGGGAGATGAAATTACCGTGCCTGTATATTTCACTCCAAGTGTCGAAACAACGGGCGTAAACATAAAGCTTACATATCCCGACGGGATATCTTATATTGAAGGAAACAGTGATTACGAATCGGTATACTATGAAAGTAACCCCGGAAGCATTACTATATCAGGCGACTTTTCTGCAGATGATTCACATCTTTTTGCAGGGGAAGTTTGTGTCATTGCAAGGCTTATATTTAAGGTGGATTCTTTCCTCGCAGAGGGTGATTATGCTATATCAATAGATGAAGAAGAAACTTTTATAGTGGATTCAAAATACGAAATGAATGTTTTTGCGTATATGGAGGATTATAATTTTACTGTTTCTGCTGTGAGCCCAAAAGCTATAGGCTTAACAGGAAGTACCGAGGTGACAAAAGAAACACAGTACAAAGTAGTAGTATTCCCCGAAAACGCTGTTATTAAAGGCCTTGAATGGTCTGTTTCTGACGAAAGTATAGCTTTAATCGACCAAAACGGCTTACTGACACCGAAAAAGAATGGTGAAATTACTCTTAATGTGAAAGAAACAAGCAGCGGTTTGGAAACAAGCGTTAACGTGGTTGTATCAGAACTTCAGACTTACATAAGTGAAATAACATCGGATACAGGAGATTTTGCAAAAGAATACGTACAGTCAGAAACTGAAAGGATTTTGTACGTACCGAAAGGAACAGACAGTATTAAGTTGACAGTTAACTTTGACGCAGGAAGTGTGTCAGGCGCAAATGGATTGTTCTTTAAAAAGGTTGCAAAAACATTGACAATAAACAGCTTGCCTTGTGAGTTTACGCTTACTAAAAAGGAATCAGGCTACGAAGATACGGTTTATGCAATCAAAGTTATGGAAATGCCTGTTTCGGAATTGATTCCGGAAATCACTATAAATGATGATGATATGATTATTAATGTAACGGCAAAGACTTACGAGGATGCAAATATAATTATTGCAGTATATGATGACAAAACATTGGAGTATGTAAAAACAATCAGTTGCGACGAATTTGAAACAAAGGAATTAATGGGTATGAAGCAGACGGGCGATAAATTAAAGATAATGCTGGTGAAAAAAGGCAATATCAAGCCATTGTGTAATACTTATGAAGTAATTTATTAATTATTCATTTATAATCAGTTGGCATCTGAAATGTTCCTTAGTTCTGCAATTTATAAAGTGCATTCCTGTAAATTGTACCTTTTATTTTTTTCGAAAGGAATTATATTATGTTTAGTTATATTAGCGGAAAATTAATTGAAAAAAATAAGGATTATGCTGTGATTGATGTATCAGGCGTAGGCTTTAAAATATATACGTCTCTCACTTCATTATCCGACCAGTCGCTACAGAAAGGCGATAATGTTACATTTCACACATATCTGTACATAAAAGAGGGTATTATGGATTTGTACGGATTCTCAACCAAAGAAGAACTCAGCCTTTTTGAACTTCTCATATCTGTCAGCGGAGTAGGGGCAAAAGGTGCAGTATCCATACTTTCTGTTGCATCCCCCTCAAAACTTAGCCTTTCAATTGTTTCAGACGATGTTGCAACCATAAAAAAAGCCTCGGGTATAGGTGCGAAAACTGCTCAGAGAATATGCCTTGAACTTAAAGATAAAATTAAAAACGAAGACATCATTTCAAAAGACACAGATGCTTTTGTATCAGTTTCTGATATTACATCTGATTCGGCAAGACAGGATGCAGTAAGTGCTTTAATTGTACTTGGCTATTCAAATCAGGAAGCGCAAAGGGCAGTAGGAAGTGTGAAAGAGACATTTGATGATGCCGAAAGTTACATAAAACACGCTTTGAAGAATCTTTTATAAATACCCATGGAAGAAGAGGGGATGAAAAGTTATGGAATTTGATGACAGAATTGTATCAAATATGGATATCGGTGATGACTCTGTTCAGGAGTATGGCATCAGACCGAGAATTCTTGATGAATACATAGGACAACAAAAAGTTAAAGAAAATCTTAAGGTATATATTGAAGCGGCAAAAGAGAGAAAAGAAGCCCTTGATCATGTTTTGCTCTACGGACCTCCCGGTCTTGGCAAAACAACTCTTGCAAATATAATTGCAAATGAAATGGATGTTAATATTCACGTTACTTCAGGCCCTGCAATCGAAAAACAGGGCGACCTTGCGGCGATCCTTACAAACCTTGGGGAACACGATGTACTTTTCATAGATGAAATTCATCGTCTCAGCCATAGTGTTGAGGAAATTCTCTATCCTGCAATGGAAGATTATGCGGTGGATATCATCCTCGGAAAAGGCCCCAGTGCCCGCTCAATCCGTCTTGACCTTCCAAAATTCACCTTGGTCGGTGCAACCACAAAGGCGGGAAATATGACAGGCCCCTTGCGTGACCGTTTCGGGGTTATTTCAAGACTTGAACTATACACAAATGAAGAACTTACTACAATTGTAAAAAGAAGTGCGTCGATACTTGGTGTGCAGATTGATGAAGACGGTGCAAAAGAGATAGCATCCCGCTCAAGAGGAACACCGAGAATTGCCAACAGACTTTTAAAAAGAGTGAGAGACTTTGCACAAATTATGTCCGATGGCATCATCACAAAAAAACTTGCAGATGAGGCTCTTACAAGAATCGAAGTTGATAAAATCGGTCTTGATTCAACCGACAGAAACGTAATAACCACAATGATAAAAACCTTCGGCGGAGGTCCGGTTGGTCTTGACACTTTGGCGGCAACAACAGGGGAGGACAGTAACACCATAGAAGATGTTTACGAACCTTATCTTCTCCAACTTGGATTTATCAACCGTACCCCGAGAGGAAGAACTGTTACAAAGGCTGCATATGAACACTTCGGAATACCTTTTGAACAGTAATATTAAATAGAAATTTTCTTTTTTTTGAAATTTGAAGGCGATGAAAAACCGTGTTGTGTTTTTCATCGCCTTTGTTACATTTTATAGATTATGTTTGTTATTTGTTTTCTTTTCTGAAATCTTCAATTTTCTTAAGATATTTTATTGCCTGGGAAACATTTTGCACTCCAAGAAGTTTCATTCCGTAGTTGTTTGTCACAGATTCTGCATTTCCCATTGGGAGAATACAAAATTCAAATCCCATTTTTGCAGCTTCTGATATTCTCTGCTCGCAAAAACCGATGTTTCTCACTTCGCTTGTAAGACCGACTTCGCCAAGAATAACGGTTTTTGAATCTATAACAAAATTTTTGAGGTTTGATGCAATTGCAACAATGACTGCAAGGTCAGTTGCGGTTTCCACAAGTTTTATTCCACCCACAACATTTATGTATACATCGTGATTCTGCATCGGAAATCCAAGTTGTTTTTCAAGGATTGACGAAAGGAGAACACTTCGGTTAAAATCAATTCCTGTTGCCATTCTTCTCGGATTGCCGAATCCTGTAGGTGAGCAAAGTGCCTGAACTTCTGCAAGAATCGGTCTTGTACCCTCAAGGGTGCAAACAACTGTCGAACCGCTTGCGTTCTCAGCACGTCCGGAAAGAAGCATACTTGAAGGGTTTGAAACTTCAAAAAGACCTTTTTCTCTCATTTCAAACACTCCGATTTCATTTGTAGAACCAAAACGGTTTTTGACTGTTCTTAATATGCGGTAACTCTGAGTTCTTTCACCTTCGAAATACAGCACGCAGTCAACCATATGTTCTAAAACTCTCGGTCCTGCAATACTTCCGTCTTTTGTAACGTGACCGACAATGAAAACAGCAACATTGTTTTCTTTTGCATATCTCATAAGATAGTGAGTTGCTTCTCTCACCTGAGTAACACTTCCGGGAGCGGAAGAAATGTCATTTTTAAATATTGTCTGAATTGAATCAATAATAATAATTTCCGGTTTAACATCCACGGCAGATGAAAGAATAGTATCAAGTTCTGTTTCGGGAAGAACATACAAATTGTTGTTTTCAATTCCAAGCCTTGACGCCCTCATCTTGATCTGTGCTCCGGATTCCTCACCCGACACATATAGCACCGGTTTTTCACCGGCAATATTGTTGCAAATCTGCAAAAGCAAAGTGGATTTTCCAATTCCCGGATCACCACCCACAAGTATCAGAGAGCCTTTGACAATTCCGCCTCCGAGAACACGGTCAAGTTCTGTAATTTGTGAAAGAATCCTTTCGTTTTCATCTGTGTTTATATCATTTAGTTTTTTAACTCCCCCCGATGATGGCAGGGAAGATTTGACATCATATCTGGAAGGTGGAAGTTCTGCTTCTTCGTTCAATGTATTCCAAGAATTGCACGACGGACATTTTCCAAGCCATTTAGGGGAGGAATATCCGCATTCAGAACACACAAATTTTGTCGCTTGCTTCATAATACAATTTCTCCTTAGAAAATTTGATAATATATCTGCACTACACGTATCGCGGGCGTAATCAGACATACATTCTATCTTTTAAACTAAATTCACAAAAAAGTTCAATACAGAAAAATAAGGACTGTTGTTTTCTCCTTTTACAGTCCTTATTATACAATAATTAATTCAGTTTGTAAATCGGTTTTTCTTAATTATTTCCTGCTGCATTTTTGTTGGTTGAACCCTCTGTCATGTCAGATGCGGAGTTGTTCATATCCGAGTCGCTGTTTGGAGTATCCATAATGTCGTCTTTAATATCTTTTGCTCCGTCAACAATGTCATCTTTAAGATTTTCGGTATTTTTATCAACATTGTCTTCAACTGTGGTGCCGTTATTATCAGTTGTGTCTGTTGCCTCTTTATTTGATGAACACGCAACAAAATTGAGTGAAAGGCAAGTAACTACGGTGATTGCTAATAATAATTTTTTAATATTCATAATAAACATCTCACTTTCAAATATATTATTGCACTATTTTAAATTTTAATGCATATTTTTTTTGTTGTTTTTCAATGAATTTTAAAAAAACTATTTACTTTGCATAATAAATCATATAGAATATAATAGATTATATTTGTCCAGTTATAAAAACTGATTCAGAGAGGAGCAAACAGAATGAATAATCAGATAAAACTTATCGGACAGCGAATTCAGGATTTGAGAGAAATAGCAGAAATAAGTGTCGAGGAAATTTCTGAATATCTCAATATTTCTGTCGAAAAATATCTTGCATATGAAAATGGCGAGAAAGATATGCCCATCAGCATTCTCTATGAACTTGCCAATAAGTTTGATGTTGATT
Organism: Clostridia bacterium; assembly: GCA_045541875.1. Taxonomy (GTDB): domain Bacteria; phylum Bacillota; class Clostridia; order UMGS1810; family UMGS1810; genus RGIG1828. Next base: position 104,452 of record JAZQJX010000096.1, read on the forward strand.
TTACCGCCATTTTATCCGGAGATGCTCCCAAATTAAATGTTTACCAGTATGTTAAAGCAGGTCAGGGACTCAGCGTTGAACGTAAAGAAGCATATAAATATGACACTCTTGCGTTTAATTTTGCCAACAAAAGAATTGAACCCTTCTATGTTACAGTTCCGCCGTCAAGTCCTGACGATCCAATTCAGATGACATGCCACCCCGGACAGGAATTCAACTACTGTCTGGACGGACGAGTCTGCATTATAATTAACGGTAAGGAAATTGTAATGGAAAAAGGAGACTCGCTTATATTCGATTCCAAGTATTGGCATGGCATGAAAGCACTTGACGGAAAGGAAGCACATTTTTTAGCCATTGTCAGTGACTGATTCTTGTAAGCGTTGCTAAAAAAGAAAGGTCAAAAGAAAAAATGAATTTACTTAATAAATTTTTGAACAAAACCGAATTTACAGACTATAATGATTATTATAACAATTTTAAGATAAACGTACCCGAGGATTTTAACTTTGCATATGATGTAATTGAAGAATATGCAAAGTGTGATCCGGAAAAAAAGGCACTTGTGTGGTGCAATGATGAGGGCGAAGAGGAAATTTTCACTTTTTCACGCTTAAACCGTGAAGTTAATAAAGCAGCAAACTTTTTCAGACGCATCGGCATTAAAAAAGGTGATTTTGCAATGCTTATACTCAGAAGACACTATCAGTTCTGGATAAGCATATATGCACTCCACAAAATCGGAGCAGTAGCCATTCCTGCAACTCATCTTCTGACAAAAAAGGACATCATCTTCAGATGCGAAAGTGCCGAAGTCAAGATGATTATATGCTCAGATAAAGGTGACGTGCGTGCTCATGTTGAGGAAAGTCTTTCGCAATGTCCAACAGTTGAAGCCTGTTGCATTCTTGGTGAAGAAAAACATGACGGATGGTATAACTTTGATCTTGAAATAAAAGATGAAAGTGACGTTTTTGAAAGACCGACAGATGACCAGAGAACTCACAACAATGATCCCATGCTTGTATATTTCACATCAGGCACAACAGGAAACCCCAAAATGGTTCTTCATCCTTTTACATACCCCTTAGGTCACATTTCCACAGGAAAATACTGGCATAATGTTGTTGATGACGGTCTGCATCTCACAGTTGCAGATACCGGATGGGCAAAATGCTCATGGGGAAAACTCTATGGTCAGTTTATTGCAGGTACCGCACAGTTTGTATATGACTACAGCGATAAATTTGTTCCCACAGATCTTCTTGATATGATAGTTAAATACAGAATCACAACATTCTGTGCACCCCCGACAATATATCGTTTCTTCATTAAATCCGACATGAAGAAATATGATCTTTCTTCACTCAGACACATTTCAACAGCGGGCGAAGCCCTTAATCCTGAAGTTTTCAATCAGATATATGCTGCAACCGGGCTTAAAGTTTATGAAGGTTTTGGTCAGACAGAATCTCCCATACTCCTTGGCACATATATGTGGGATACTCCCAAACCCGGCTCAATGGGAAGACCTGCCGCAGGATTCAAAGCAGTGCTTTTGCGTGATGATTTTTCTGTTTGCGAACCCGGTGAAATAGGTCAGATTGGTTTTGACATAACAGAAGGAAAACCTCTCGGTGTTCTCGATTGTTACTATAAAGATCAGGAAAAAACAGATTCTGTTTTCACTCACGGTTATTATCTTACAGGTGACCTTGCATGGTGCGATGAAGACGGATTTTATTGGTATGTTGGAAGAGCAGATGATGTTATCAAAAGTTCCGGATATCGTATAGGGCCTTTTGAGGTTGAAAGTGCTCTTATGGAGCATCCTGCAGTATTTGAAACTGCAATTACCGCAGTCCCCGATGAAATCAGAGGTCAGGTTGTGAAGGCTACAATCGTTCTTGCAAAAGGATATAAGGCGTCGGATGAACTGAAAAAAGAACTTCAAAACCATGTTAAAAAGACAACAGCACCCTATAAATATCCGAGAATCATTGATTTTGTTGATGAACTTCCAAAGACAATTTCCGGAAAAATCAAGCGTGCTCAGTTAAGAGACGAAGACAAAAATAAAACACAGAATAAATAAAACTCTGAAAAAAAGACCTTTATATTAAAAAATAAGGTCTTTTTTAATTTTATGTCATTTTTCCCTTGCATTATGTTTTATTTTGATATATAATTATATGATGTATGAATATAAATAATTTCTTTAGATAAACAGGAGGTTTTTATGAGAAACGTATATGATGTTCTTAAAGAGAGAGGCCTGATTGCACAGGTGACTCACGAAGAAGAAATAAGAGAACTTCTCGGAAATGAAAAGGTGACTTTCTACATTGGTTTTGACCCCACTGCAGACAGTCTTCACGTTGGTCACTTTTTGCAGATGGTGGTAATGCGCCATATGCAGATGCACGGTCACAGACCCATCGCTCTTGTAGGTGGAGGCACAGGTCATATCGGTGATCCTTCGGGACGTACAGATATGCGTCAGATGATGACAGAAGATGTTATCAATCACAACTGTGAATGTTTCAAAAAACAACTTTCAAGCGTAATTGATTTTTCTGACGGAAAAGCAATTATGGTAAACAATGCAGACTGGCTTTTGAAACTTAACTATGTAGACTTTTTAAGAGATATCGGTTCATGTTTCTCTGTTAATAAAATGCTCACAGCGGAATGTTTCAAACAAAGACTTGAAAAAGGTCTTTCATTCCTTGAATTCAACTATATGCTTATGCAAAGTTATGACTTCCTTATGCTCTCAAGAGAATACGGATGCAAGATAGAACTTGGCGGAGATGACCAGTGGAGTAATATTCTTGGCGGTATTGATCTTTGTCGCAGAAAAGATCAGAAACAGGTTTACGGAATGACCTTCACACTTCTCACAAACAGTGAAGGAAAGAAGATGGGTAAAACCCAGAGCGGAGCGCTTTGGCTTGATCCTGAAAAAACATCGCCATATGATTTCTATCAGTACTGGGTAAATGTGGACGATGCAGACGTTATAAAATGTCTTAAACTTCTCACATTCCTTCCCCTTGAAGAAATCGAAAAAATGGCTGAATATAAAGATGCTGAAATTAACAAAGCAAAAAAAGTTCTTGCATATGAAGTTACAAAACTTGTTCACGGAGAGGCAGAGGCTGAAAAAGCAAAAGCAGCAGCCGAGGCAGTTTTCGGTTCGGGTGCAAGTTCTGAAAATATGCCCACAACTGAAATTGATGCATCAGAAATCTCCACTCTTTCACTTCTTGACTGCATGGTAAAAGCAGAGATAATCGCATCAAAAGGAGAGGGAAGAAGACTTATTCAGCAGGGCGGAGTAAGCCTTAACGGAAACAAAATTACAGACGTTAATTATATGCTTTCCGATGCAGATTTTGAGTCAGGTGAAGCAGTAATCAAAAAAGGCAAAAAGGTATTTCACAGAGTTTTAGTGAAATAATATTCGGAGGGTTTCAATATGAAATATCAAAGTACCAGAAATAAAAGCATATGTGTCGATTCTGCATGGGCGATCAAAAACGGAATTTCACCCGAAGGCGGTCTTTATGTACCAACTCAGATTCCACAGGTGACTTTAGATGATATAGAAAATTACAGCCGTCTTTCCTACAAGGAAAGAGCATCAGAGATTCTCGGACTTTTTCTTACAGATTACACAAAAGAAGAACTTGATTTTTGTGCTGAAAATGCATATCTTCCCGAAAAATTTGGTTCTGAAAACACGGCACCCGTTGCTTCTCTTACAGATACATTAAACATCCTTGAACTCTGGCACGGCCCAACTTGTGCTTTTAAGGATATGGCACTTCAGATACTTCCGTATCTTTTGAAAAAAGCCATAGAAAAAACAGGCGAAGATAATCAGGTTGTTATTCTTGTTGCAACATCCGGTGACACCGGAAAGGCAGCCCTTGAAGGATTCAAAGATGTAGAGGGAACAAAAATTCAGGTTTTCTATCCTGTAGACGGTGTATCAAAAATCCAGAAACTTCAGATGACCACTCAGTCAGGTGCAAATGTGAGTGTTTGTGCAGTTAAAGGTAACTTTGACGATGCACAGACTGGTGTAAAGAAAATTTTCACAGATGAAGAATACAAAAAAGCCCTTTCTGAAAAAGGTTATACACTTTCTTCTGCAAACTCCATCAACTGGGGAAGACTTGCACCTCAGATTGTATACTATTTTTCTGCATATTGTGATCTTTTGAAAGAAGGAAAGATTTCAAAAGGTGAAAAAATAAACATCGTGGTTCCTACAGGAAACTTTGGGAACATTCTTGCGGCGTACTATGCAAAATCTATGGGACTTCCTGTAGGCAAACTCATTTGTGCTTCAAACAGCAATAATGTTTTAACAGATTTTATAACCACAGGTACATATGACAGAAACAGAAATTTCTATACCACCGTTTCTCCATCAATGGATATTCTCATTTCAAGTAACCTTGAAAGACTTTTATATCACATTTCAGGCGGAGATGATGCACTTGTTGCACAGTATATGAGCCTTCTTTCCAAAGAAGGAAAATATACAGTGAATGAAGATATCAAAAAACAGATTTCCGACCTTTTCTATGGTGGATGCTGTGACGATAATGAAACTGCAAAAACAATTTCAAAGTATTTTGAAAAATTCTCATATGTTGCAGATACTCATACTGCCGTTGCACTTAATGTGTATGAAAAATATGTTGAAGAAACAAAAGATGAAACAGTAACAGTAATTGCTTCAACTGCCAATCCTTTCAAATTCAATCAGGCGGTAATATCTGCAATATCACCTGAAACAAGTTTTGACAAAGTTGATGAATTTGAACTTCTTGACATTCTTTCAGAAAAGGGAAACATAGAAATTCCGACAGCACTTTCAGAACTCAAAACCAAAGAGGTTCGTTTCACAACTGTTTGTGAAAAAGAAAATATGCGTGATAATACCGATAAATTTCTTGACTGATAGGGAGTTTACAAATGAAAGATAAATCTCTTGCAGTAATAATTGTTGCAGGCGGCACAGGCTCCAGAATGGGCTCAGATGTGCCAAAACAGTTTCTTGAAATTGACGGAAAAGAAATAATTGAATATACTATAGATGCATTTGTTGAAAGCGGCATTGCAGATAAGATATATGTTGTATGCCACGAAGATTATATTTCTCATATGGAATCAATTATAAAAAATTCATCTTTAACAGTCCCTTTTGAGATTGTAAAAGGCGGGAATAACCGCCAGATGTCAGTTTATAACGGACTTAAAAAAGCACAGGAATATAAGTATGTTATGATTCATGATGCTGTAAGATGCTGCATAACAAAAGAGGAAATAAAAAATCTGTATGATGAACTTTTGAAAAAAGGTTCCTGTGCACTTGGAGTTAAAGTCAAAGATACCATAAAGGTCGTAAATTCTGCAGATGAAATAGCACAGACACCCGACAGAAGATATCTTGTACAGATTCAGACTCCTCAGGCTTTTGAAACAAAAGAGATTACTAAAGCCCATGAAAATGCTCTTGAATCAGGAATAGATGCAACTGATGACTGTGGACTTTTAGAGTCTATGGGACAAATGGTTAAAGTTGTTTACGGGAGTTATAATAATATAAAGATTACAACCCCTGAAGATATGATAATTGCAAAAGAAATATTGAAAAGGCAGTGATATGTTATGAGAGTTGGCTTTGGATATGATGTTCACCGCTTTTCACCAGGGAGAAAACTAATTCTTGGTGGGGTGGATATTCCATATGAACTTGGTCTTTTAGGTCACTCAGATGCAGATGTTTTGCTTCATGCAGTTATGGATTCACTTCTTGGTGCTGCAGCCCTTGGAGACATCGGAAAGCATTTCCCCGATACTGATATGGCATATAAAGATGCAGACAGTATGCTTCTTTTGAAAAAGGTGGCATCATTAATTAAGAAATCAGGATATGAAATAGTCAATCTTGATGCCTGCATTGTGGCACAAAAACCTAAAATTTCACCATACAGAGAACAAATGGTGAAAAACATTGCGAAGTGCCTGAATATTGAAGAAAATAAAATAAACGTAAAAGCAACCACAACAGAAAAACTTGGCTTTGAGGGAAGAAAAGAAGGAATTTCATCTCATTGCATTTGTTTATTAAGAGAGGAAGAGGAAAAATGTTAACAGACATTCAGATTGCACAAAGTGCAAAAATGGAACACATCGTAAAAATTGCCGAAAAAATCGGACTTTCGGAAAATGACATTGATTTTTACGGCAAATATAAAGCAAAGGTAACTCCCGACGCAATCAAAAAATTTGAAAATAACAAAGACGGAAAACTTGTCCTTGTAACAGCGATAAATCCAACACCTGCAGGTGAGGGAAAAACAACCACAACCGTAGGTATCGGACAGGCAATGGGGATTCTTGGGAAAAATGCTGTCATTGCTCTCAGAGAGCCTTCTCTCGGACCTGTTATGGGAGTTAAAGGAGGAGCCGCAGGGGGCGGATATGCTCAGGTTGTTCCCATGGAAGATATCAACCTTCATTTTACAGGTGATATGCACGCCATAACAAGCGCCCACAATCTTCTCGCAGCACTTCTTGATAATCACATAAAACAGGGAAATGAACTTAATATCGATGTAACTTCAATTGTTTTCAAACGTGTTCTTGATATGAATGACAGAGCCTTAAGAAATATTGTTGTTGGGCTTGGCGGAAAAATTAACGGTGTGCCCAGAGAAGATGGATTTATGATTACTGTTGCATCAGAAGTTATGGCAATTCTTTGTCTTGCAACAGATTTCACAGACCTTAAAGATAGACTTGGAAAAATCATTGTTGCGTATGATAATGACGGTAATCCCGTTACTGCAAAAATGTTAAATGCTCAGGGAGCAATGGCACTTCTTCTAAAAGATGCCATAAACCCAAATCTTGTACAAACTCTTGAAAACACTCCCTGCTTTATGCATGGAGGACCTTTTGCAAATATCGCTCATGGATGCAACAGCATAAGAGCAACAAAACTTGCTCTCAAACTTGCAGACTATGTTATCACAGAAGCAGGTTTTGGTGCAGACCTTGGTGCTGAAAAATTTCTCGACATCAAATGCCGCGCAGGAAACCTCAGACCTGATGCAATTGTAATTGTTGCAACTGTTCGTGCTCTTAAATATAACGGCGGTATTCCCAAAGCAGAACTTAAGGGAGAAAACGTTGATGCACTTAAAAAGGGAATAGTAAACCTTGGCAGACACATTGACAATATGAAAAAGTATAATGTTCCCGTAATTGTTGCAATAAACGCTTTTGACACAGACACCGAAGATGAAAAGAATGTCATAAAAGAATATTGCGACTCATTAGGTGTAAAGGCATGCTTCTCCGATGTTTTTGCAAAAGGCGGCGAAGGCGGACTTGATCTTGCAAAGACAATCTGCGAAACAGTTGATGCAGGCGAATCTGAGTTTAAACCCATATATGATGAAAAACTTTCAATCAAAGAAAAGATAGATATAATTGCAAAAGAAATATACGGTGCAAATTCAGTACTCTATACTTCTAAAGCAAACAAAAAAATTGCAAAACTTGAACAACTCGGACTTGACAAAGTTCCTGTATGTATGGCAAAAACACAATATTCTCTTTCTGACGATCCTGCACTTTTAGGTGCCCCCGAAGGATTTGACATCACAGTAAGAGATGTTAACATTTCAAACGGAGCAGGATTTGTGGTTGCACTCACCGGAGATATTATGACAATGCCCGGACTTCCCAAAGTTCCTGCAGCAAATAATATAGATGTTACAGAAGACGGAGAGATTATTGGATTGTTCTGATTATGTCGGAGGAATTATGAAATTCATATCAAAATCCTATGAAGAAACAATAAATATAGCAAAGGATTTTGCAAAAAATCTTGAAGATGGAAGCCTTGTTACACTTGACGGTGATCTTGGTGCAGGTAAAACTGCATTCACATCAGGTCTTGTAAGCGTTCTTTCACCAAAGACAACTGTCACAAGTCCCACATTTACCATAGTAAATGAATATCATGGCGGTAAAATCCCTGTGTTTCATTTTGATGTATACAGACTGACATCCATGGATGATTTGTATGATATCGGATGGGATGATTATGTGAATCGCCGGGGGATAATCATAATGGAATGGGCATCGGTTGTAAAGGATGAAATTGACTGTCCGTACATTGAGATTAACATAGCAAGGAAACCGGAAATGGGCGAAAATGTCAGAGAAATAAATATAGATTACAGAGGGGAAAACAAATGATAGTTCTTGCAATGGACACTTCATCGGTCAATGCAACCGTTGCTGTCTGCAATGAAAATAAAATACTTGGTGAATATACCATAAGCAGCGAAAGAGCACACTCTCAGATGATAATGCCAATGCTTGAAAGCATGCTTTCATCTCTTTCCATGACGGTGAAGGATGTTGATGTGTTTGCAGTATGTCTTGGTCCCGGCTCATTTACCGGTGTCAGAATCGGAATGGCGGCAATGAAAACTCTGGCACAGACTCTTTCCAAACCCATTGTAGGAATCTCTGCAACAGAATCTGTCGCGGCGTCGTTTCCCTTCAGTGATAAGTATATTTGTCCGATTTTTGATGCCAGAAGGAATGATGTGTATAACGCCATCTATCTGAATGGCATGAAGATAACAGGAGACAGAATAATAGATTTTGATGATCTCATAAGGGAACTGAATGGTAAAGAGGTCATTTTTACAGGAGATGCCACTTTAAAATACAGACAGATAATAGAAGACATGGACAATCCCGACTGGCAGATTGCTCCAATGAATCTTTCAATGCAAAGAGCATCATCAATTGCATCTCTTGCTCTGGAAAGAGCAAAGGAAAACAAATATGACAATTTGTATGAATTGTCACCAATATACATAAGATTATCTCAGGCAGAACGTGAGTATAATCTGGCACACGGCATATCTGCCACAATATAAAACGGAGGTTATACAAATGATAGCAATCGGAAGCGACCATGGCGGTTTTGAACTCAAAAACATATTAATTGATTATCTCAAGGAAAACGGATATGACTATAAGGATTTTGGTTGTTTTGACACTGCATCCATAGACTATCCCGATATTGCAAAACTTGTTTGCTCTGAGGTGTCATCGGAAAACGCAGACCTTGGAATCCTTGTTTGCGGAACAGGAATCGGAATGAATATGTGTGCAAATAAACACAAGGGCATCCGTGCTGCACAGTGCAGTGATACGTTCAGTGCCAAAATGACAAGACAACACAACAATGCAAATGTTCTTACCCTTGGCGGAAGAGTCATCGGACCGGAACTTGCAAAAGAGATTGTACATGAATTTCTAACCAACAAATTTCTTGGCGGAAGACATGAGACAAGAGTTAATAAAATGATGTCCCTGGAAGAGGTTTAATTATGATTGAAGCGTTAGAGGCGTATCTTGCAGGTATAAATAAAGAACTTGCAGTATTTATAATTTCCATGATACCAATTGTTGAACTCAGAGGTGCCATACCTTTTGGAGTGGCTTTGGGACTTGAGTGGCACGTGGCATATTTTCTCAGCGTTTTAGGTAACATATTGCCGGTACCGTTTATCATACTTTTGTTCAGACCAATAATTGAGTATATGGAAAAGACCAAACTGTTTGGTAGACTTGCGTCAAAACTCAAACACAGAACAAAATCAAAAATGTCGGATATGAATAAGAAGAACAAATATAAACTTCTCGGTCTTTTCATATTCGTTGCAGTTCCGCTTCCGGGAACAGGTGCATGGACAGGCTCTGCAATTGCGGCACTTATGAAAATGAGAGTCAAACATTCGTTTTTGGTAATTACCGCAGGGGTTATGTCGGCAGGTGTGATTATGCTTGCAGTGTCCAAAATCGGTGAGTGGCTAATTGGTATTATATAACATACGGAGGAATAATTATGAGCAGAAAGTTGTTTACATCAGAATCAGTAACTGAAGGACATCCCGATAAAATCTGTGATCAGATTTCAGATGCTGTTTTGGATGCCATAATAAAAGAAGATCCCATGGCGAGAGTTGCCTGTGAAACTGCGGTAACAACAGGTATGATAATGATAATGGGAGAGATTTCTGCAAACTGCAGTATCAACTTTGCAGAAGTTGCAAGAAAAACAGTTGAAAGAATAGGATATGACAGAGCAAAATTTGGATTTGACTGTCACACTTGCGGCGTAATCACCAGTATAGATAAGCAGTCTGATGATATTGCCCTTGGTGTTGATAAATCCTACGAAGCAAAGAGAACTTCAAACAACGAGGAAGATAACGGCGCAGGAGACCAGGGTATGATGTTTGGATTTGCCTGTGATGAAACTCCTGAACTTATGCCAATGCCCATCTCTCTTGCCCACAAACTCAGCATGAAACTTTCGCAAATCAGAAAAGATGGCGTCGTTGACTATCTGCGCCCTGATGGAAAAACTCAGGTTACTGTTGAATATGACGGCGATAAACCCGTAAGAGTTGACACAGTTGTAATTTCAACACAGCATAGTCCTGATGTGACCATAGAAACAATAGAAAAAGATCTTAAAGAACTTGTCATAAAACCCACAATTCCTGCACATCTTCTTGATGATAATACAAAGTATTATATAAATCCCACAGGAAGATTTGTAATCGGCGGACCTCAGGGTGATTCAGGTCTGACAGGTCGTAAAATTATTGTAGATACATACGGAGGATATGCAAGACATGGCGGCGGGGCATTTTCAGGAAAAGATCCCACAAAAGTTGACAGAAGTGCAGCCTATGCCGCAAGATATGTTGCCAAAAACATTGTAAAAGCAGGTCTTGCAAAAAAATGCGAAGTTCAGATTGCATATGCTATAGGTGTAAGTACACCCGTATCTGTATATGTTGACACATTTGGTACAGGAAAAATATCTGATGAAAAACTTCAGGAACTTGTAGTAAAAGTCTTTGATCTTCGCCCTGTTGCCATAATCAATTCTCTGAAACTCAGACGTCCCATCTATGAAAAAACCGCATCATACGGACATTTTGGAAGAGAAGACGCGGATTTCACATGGGAAATCTGTGATAAAGCCGACACCTTAAGAAAAATGGCAGAAAACCTTTGAAAAAAGTATTATATGTAAACTTAAATAAGCCTCTTTGCATATTATAATGCGAAGAGGTGTTTGCTATGGTAACAACAATAATATATAAATCCCTTCTGACGTTTTTTGCCCTTTATGGACTTGTGCAACTGATAAAAGATGTTATAGACTTTTGTACAGACATCTTTAATGACAAAGAAAAGTGTACTTTGGTTATTAAAGTGAAAAACGGTGAAAACTCTCTTGAATACACGGTAAGAATGCTTATATGGAAAATGCTTGGTTCTTCGTCTTTGGGATATATCCCCGAAATTCTCATAGTGGATATGGGTTCGGATGATATGACCGAAAAAATAGCAAAAAAACTGTGTGATGAATATTCTTTTATATATTACACAACATCTGAACTTTACGAGAAAGCGAAAGGAAATAAAGATGAGATATAATACCTACAGTGAATATCTGAAAAATAAATATGGAGAAAGGGTATACAAAATACCTGTAAATCAGAATCTCACCTGTCCAAATCGGGATGGATGTCTCGGAAAGGGAGGATGCATTTTTTGCGGCGAGGAGGGGGCTGCTTTTGAGAACCTGCCGCCTGAGATGTGCATTGGAGAACAGATAGAGAATAATATTGCATATATCGGCAAAAAGTATAAAGCAAATAAGTATATAATATATTTTCAGAATTACTCCAATACATATATGCCTTTTGAAGATTTCAAAAAAATGATTGCACAGTCAAAACACGATAATGTCTGTGCCATATACATATCCACCCGACCCGATTGCATAAGCGACATTTATATGGAATACCTGAAAGAGTTTTCACTTGAAACAGGATATGACATATGCATAGAACTTGGACTTCAGACAGTTAATTATAAAACTCTTGAAATCATAAACAGAAAACATACTGTGGCAGAATTTATAGATGCTGTTTTAACCGTTCATAAATATGGCTTTGAAGTGTGCGCCCATCTCATTTTAAATCTTCCCTGGGATAATATGGACGATGTGATTGAATGTGCAAAAACAGTTTCTGCTTTGAGGGTAGAACAGGTAAAACTTCACAGTCTCTACATTCCCTATAACACGCCTCTTGCAAAGATGTATGAAAGAGGGGAATTTGATATGGGTTCATATCATGACTATATTGAAAAAGTCATAACGTTTCTTCGCTATCTTTCACCCCATATCATAATTCAGAGAATAATCGGGAGAGCAAAAGAAAGCGAAACCGCCTTTTCAAACTATGGAATGAGTTGGTGGAAAATTAAAGATGAAATTGATGAAATAATGGAAAAAGAGAACATACGTCAGGGTGATAAATGTGATTACCTCGGCGGAAAAGCGCTTAAAAATTTCAAATCTACGAAATAACGTTGAAAATGCCGAAAAAACTTGTAATTTTATCAGAAGTTTGGTATAATAAAATGTAAAAATTTTTATCTTGGGAGATTATGCGTTATGATAAAAAGTATGACGGGATACGGAAGAGCGGAACAACTCTTCGACAGTTACAAAATCAATGTGGAAATCAAATCTGTAAATAACAGATACCTTGATGTTAACACAAAAGTGTACAAGCAGTATTCTTTTCTTGAAGAGGTTGTAAGAGAGTGTGTATCTTCATCTCTCAGCCGGGGAAAAGTTGACATTTTTGTACAGGTTGAACCCATAGGAGAGGAAGAAATTGTTGTATCTCTCAATGATGGAGTGGTTAAAGGATACAAGGATGCAATGACAAAAATTGCAGATGTTGCAAAAGTACCCGATGATATTACGGTATCATCATTTTTAAGACTTCCCGATGTGTTTGTAATTGAAAAACAGGAAAAAGATAAAGACAAAATCTCAAAAGATGCAAGGGAAGTAGTTGAAAAAGCCATTTTTGACTTGTCTCAGAATCGTCAAAGAGAAGGAGAAAGACTTAAAAATTTCTTTGATTTGTGCATTGTAAACATCAAAGATATTCTTTCTGTCATAAAAGAAAGATCTCCTCAGACAGTTGACGAATACAAGCAGAAAATGAAAGAAAGAATTGAGGATATTCTATCGGGAGTTGAAGTTGATGAGGCAAGACTTCTTACAGAGGTTGGCATTTTTGCAGATAAGGTCAACATTACAGAAGAGATAATCCGATTTGAAAGCCACTTAAAGGAATACTCTCATCTTCTCAATTCCGATATTGCAATTGGCAGAAAACTTGATTTCATAATTCAGGAACTTAACCGCGAAGCCAATACAATGGGTTCAAAATGCAATGACTACATAATAAGCAAATCAGTTGTTGAACTCAAATCTGAAATAGAAAAACTCAGAGAGCAAGTACAGAATATCGAATAGGAGAAGATTTGATGAAATTAATTAACATAGGTTTTGGCAGCATAGTTTCACAGGAAAGAGTTGTTGCAGTAATAAGCCCCGAATCTGCACCTGTAAAAAGAATAATTTCAGAAGCAAGGGAAAGAGGAATGCTTATAGACGCAACATACGGCAGAAAAACAAAATCGGTCATAATATGTGACAGTGAACATATAATTCTTTCTGCAGTACAAACGGAAATTATGTCATCAAGATTCAGCAAAGATTTTGTGCATATAGGCGAGGAGGAAATTTCAGATGACTGATAAGGGAACTTTAATAGTTTTCTCAGGACCGTCGGGTTCAGGAAAAGGAACCATTCTTTCTAACTTTTATGATTCCTATGCAGATGACAAAATAAAATACTCAGTGTCTGCAACAACAAGAAATCCAAGAGAGGGCGAAAAAGACGGAGTTAACTACTTTTTCAAAACAAAAGAAGAATTTGAAAATATGATATCCGACGGACAGTTCCTTGAATGGGCAAAGTTTTGCGATAACTATTACGGAACTCCCAAAAAGGCGGTAACTGACCTTGTGGATTCAGGTTATGACGTGATTTTGGAAATCGAAACCGTGGGAGCAATGAATGTGAAAAAGAACTTTCCTGATGCGGTGATGGTCTTTGTTCTTCCACCTTCTGTGGAAGAACTCAAAAAAAGACTTTCCGGAAGAGGAACAGAAACAGAGGACGTCATAGAAAAGAGAATAGAGACAGCCCTTGGTGAACTTCCTCTGGCGCAAAAATATGATTATGTAATCGTAAATGATGAAGTGGAGAAAGCCACAGAAAAGTTCTGGACGATTGTAAGGGCGGAACGATTAAAAACAAGTAAAAATAAAAAAACTATAATAGAGGTGTGTGAAAAATGATTTATCCATCAATCAACGAAATTATGAAAGCAAAAGACATTGACAGCAAGTATACTCTTGTAATTGCCACAGCAAAAAGAGCACGTGAAATCAATCAGTCAAAAGTAACATTCACAGAATGTAAGTCTGACAAAGCAGTTACCGTTGCACTTCACGAAATTGCTGAAAATAAAGTCAATCTTAAAAGTTCAGACGAAAATAAACCCGTAATCGTATCAGATGCGATTATGAATCAGATTCTTGAAGAGGATCTTTCAGCATCACTGGAAGAAAATTTAGAGTCTGACGGAGAATAATTAAACGGAGGGACAGAGCTTGGTTGCAAGAGTTGTTATAAATTCAAATACACTTTCAACAGATAGGCTCTATGATTACTCAATACCCTCATGCCTTGATGAGAAAATAAGGCTTGGGATGAGAGTCAAAGTCCCTTTTGGTCGAGGAAACAGATTTCAAGAAGCCTATGTTTATGAGATTGTTCAAAAAAGTGAATGTCAGGGGTTAAAGTCAATATCCGATATAGTAAGCGATAAGACATATTTTGGCAAAAAGGAAGTGGAACTCATCGAATTTATGAGACACAGATATTTTTGCTCATATATGTCTGCTATCCGCTCCTTTGTGCCCGCCGGCGTTAATGTGAAGTATGTTAATTACATATCCATTTCGCCCGTTGCTGATTCTTGCGAGGTTGAAAAATACTGCAAAAAATCGTCAGTCGGTGCAAAAATAATCAAATGCATTCAGGTCTATGGTGCCATGTCGGAGGATGAACTGAAACTTGAAACAGGTAAAACATCAGTCAGAGCCACTTTGAATAAACTCAAGGACAAAGGCTTTATTTTGATTGAACAAAGAGAATATGAGAATGTAAAAGACACCTATAAAACCTATGTCGAACTTGCAATTGACAGGCAAGATGCCTACGATCTTATTGATACCATATCAAAAAAAGCCCCTGCAAGAGCAAGAATCCTTGAGATTCTTTCAGAAAACTATGACATTGAACTTTCCGAACTTCTCATGTATGCCGAAACTTCAAAGTCAACTCTTGATGCTCTTTATGAAAAAGGAATCATAAATTATCGGAAAGTGGTATGCAATGATTCAAATATTTCCTATGACACTTCATATAAAAAAGAAAAACCTGTGCTCACAAAAAGACAGGCGGAAGTTGTGGAAGAGATTTCATCCTCTATATCATCCGGTGAAAAGGGCGCATTTTTAATTCATGGCGTAACCGGAAGCGGAAAAACAGAAGTGTATCTCTCTCTTATGGAAAAGGCAATCGAACTTGGAAAATCCGCCATAATGCTTGTGCCGGAAATTTCTTTGACGCCGCAGATGATATCGCAGATATTTTCAAGATTTGGCGATGACGTTGCCGTTCTTCACAGCAAACTTACCGTAAAACAAAGATTCAATCAGTGGAACAGAATTAAAAATAATGAAGTTAAGATTGCAGTCGGTGCAAGGAGTGCAATTTTTGCACCCTTTGAAAATGTGGGACTCATAATCATTGATGAGGAACACGAAAGCACCTACAAATCTGAAATGTCACCAAGATATAACGCAATAGAAATAGCAAGATATATCGTAAACCGGGACAAATCCACCCTTGTTCTTGCAAGTGCCACACCGTCGGTAGATGACTATTATAAGCAGGAACGAAAGGCATATAAACTTCTGGAAATGCCTGAGAGAATCAACAAAGGGCCTCTACCTGAAGTTGAAATTGCGGATATGAGAAAAGAGATAGAAGAAGGAAATATGAGCATTTTCAGTAAATCTATGAAAGATGCCATAGATGAAACTCTCAAAAGAAATGAGCAAATCATTCTTTTTTTAAACCGCAGAGGTTTTTCAGGTTTTGTGTCATGCAGAAACTGTGGATTTGTTATGAAATGCCCGAATTGTAATGTATCTTTGACCTATCATAAAACCATTGGCAAGATGGTCTGTCACTATTGTGACTATAAAACTCCCTTGAAAACAAAATGTCCCTCCTGTGACAGTAAGCATATACGCTTTTTCGGAATAGGGACAGAAAGAATTGTAGACGAAGTTCATAAATTATATCCGATGGCAAGAGTCATCAGAATGGATGCTGACACCACAAGCGGAAGAATGGGACATGAAAACATTCTTGGCACATTTAAAAATGGTGATGCAGATATTTTGGTTGGCACTCAGATGATTACAAAAGGTCTTGATTTTGAAAATGTTACACTTGTTGGCATTGTTGCTGCCGATATGAGCCTTAATATGGATGACTACAAGGCATGCGAGAGAACTTTCGACCTGATAACTCAGGTAATAGGCAGGGCAGGAAGAGCCCAAAAGAGAGGCAGAGCAATAATTCAGACCTATAATCCCGATGATGAAACCATCATATACAGTGCAAATCAGGATTACAAAGGTTTTTATAATCAGGAAATACAAATAAGGCAAATGCTTGGATATCCGCCTTTCACTGAGTTTATAAAGTTTCAGTTTTCGGGACAGTCAGAAAAAGAAACAAAATATGCCGCAAAAGACTTTCATGAAAAGGTTGTAAAGTCTTTAGAGGATTTCAATAACATTATGGTATATGATGTTTCAGAATCTCCCGTTTTCAGAATTAACAATAAATACAGATACAGATTTTTAATAAAAACACCCTATAACAAAGACATATATAATAAATTACACACAATATATGATGAAAGCATTAATAAATATAATGATGTAAGTATCAGTGTGGATGTGAATCCCATAAGCACTTACTGACGGAGGAATTAAAATGGCAATAAGAAATGTCAGAAAATTAGGCGATGAAATACTGAGAAAAAAGTCAAGACCTGTTGAGGAAATTGACTCTAAAATAATAACTCTTCTTGAAGATATGGCAGATACAATGTATTACACTCAGGGCGTTGGTCTTGCCGCACCTCAGGTTGGAATTTTGAAAAGAATTGCAGTAATAGATGTTGGTGATGGGTTAATAGAACTGATAAATCCCGAAATAATAGAAACATCAGGTGAGCAGACAGACAAAGAAGGATGCCTTAGCGTTCCGGGAAAATATGGCTTGGTTTCAAGACCGTATAAGGTTACTGTAAGAGCCACAGACAGAGACGGAAATCTTTTCGAGATGACAGGCGAAGGTCTTCTTGCCAGAGCATTTTGCCACGAAATAGAACATCTTGACGGGTATCTTTTTGTGGATAAAGTAACAGAATATGTAGAGGTTGATGATTGATGAAAATTATGTTTATGGGTACACCTGACTTTGCGGTGGTATCTTTAAAAGCACTCTTTGAAGCAGGACATGAAGTATGCGCAGTTGTAACAATGCCTGACAAACCCAAAGGCAGAGGACACAAAATGGCACATACACCTGTATATGAAGCAGCATCAGAATACGGAGTGAGTGTATATACTCCTGAAAATCTCAAAAGAGAGACATTTGAAGAAATTTTAAAAAGTCACAACCCTGAGGTTATAGTTGTTGTTGCATATGGAAAGATTTTGCCTGAATATGTGCTTTCATTTCCAAAATACGGTTGTATCAATGTTCACGGATCACTTCTTCCGAAATACCGGGGTGCAGCACCGATTCAACGTTCCATAATTGATGGATGCAAGGTGACAGGCATCACAACAATGTATATGGAAAAAGGACTTGACACAGGAGATATGCTTTTGAAAGAAGAGGTTGAAATCACAGATGAAGACAACTTTGAAACCCTTCACGATAAATTGGCAAAAACAGGAGCATCACTCATTGTAAAAACTCTTGAGTCTTTGAAAAACGGAACCTGTATTCCTGAAAAACAAAATGACGATGAGTCCTGTTATGCTCATATGATAACAAAAGAAACTTGTCTTATCGACTGGTCAAAAGATGCTTTTTCAATTCATAACCAGATAAGAGGTCTTTCACCTTTTCCGAAAGCCTTCACATATTTCAATTCAAAACAAATGAAGATTCTTTCCTCTGCCGTTTCAAATAAAAATCATAATGATATATGCGGTAAGGTTCTGGAAGTTTCAAAAGATTCGTTCACTGTTTCCTGCGGAAATGGAACAACACTTGAAATATATTCCATTCAGCCGGAAGGAAAAAAAGTTATGAATGTAAGTGATTATCTTAAGGGTAATTCAATTGATGTAAATACAAAATTAGGAGTGATTGTCTGATGTATGGCTACTATGGTATTGACTATACTTATATCATCTTTATTTTGCCTGCAATTATAATCTCGCTTATTGCACAAATGAGGGTTACATCAACCTTTGGAAAGTATAATAAAATTCAGAATTCAAGAAATATGACAGGTTCTCAGGTGGCAAGAAAAATACTTGACCAGAACGGTCTTTCATCTGTTGTGGTTGAACATGTTCCCGGAAATCTTTCCGACCATTATGATCCCACATCGAGAACCCTCAGGCTTTCAGATTCGGTGTATTCTTCATCGTCTGTTGCATCCCTTGGTGTTGCGGCACACGAATGTGGTCATGCCATTCAGCATGCAAAAGGTTATGCCCCTCTCAAAGCACGTCATAGCGTATATCCTGTGGTCAGATTTTCTTCCGCTGCATCCACACCGCTTATAATCCTCGGACTTATAGTAAATACCCCTGCACTTTTGTATCTTGGAATAATTCTGTTTTCAGCAGTTGTAGTTTTTCAACTTATAACTTTGCCTGTCGAATTCAATGCCAGCAAAAGAGCACTTGCAATACTCGAAGATAACAATTTTCTTGATTATGATGAAGTCAGAAGTGCAAAAAAAGTTCTGAGCGCTGCCGCTATGACATATGTTGCGTCTGCACTAATGTCAATAATGCAGATTTTAAGACTTTTGGTTCTTGCAGGTAACAGGAGAGACAGATGAGCAATCTTCCAAGAAAAAAAGCAGTAATGATGCTTTTGAAAATCGAAAAAGATTCTGCCTATATTAATATAGAAATGAACGGCTTAAGAAAAAGCGGAGAATATGATGAAAAAGACATCCGCTTTATCGGTGAACTTGTAAACGGTGTTATAAAGAGAAAAATAACTCTTGATCACATCATTTCCATCCATTCATCCATAAAACTAAAAAAGATAGCACCCTTTGTTCTTAATGTTTTGAGAATCGGTGTATATCAGATAGTATTTATGGATAAGGTTCCCGACAGTGCTGCTGTTAATGAATGTGTAAAACTTGTCAAAAAATCATCTGTATACAAATCTGCGTCTTTTGTAAATGCCATTCTTCGCTCGGTTAAAAGGGAAGATTTTGAAAAGATTTCAAATGATGGAGAGTCAGGACTTTCCCTTAAGTATTCATTTCCTGAGTGGATGGTCAAAAGATGGCTTGAACGCTACGGAAAAGAGTTTACCGAGGAACTTTTGAAATCTTTGAATGACAAAAGCAAACTTTGCATACGAAGAACCAATAAATATACGGAAGCCGAATTTGAAAAAATGCTGTCTGCAGAGGGAACGGAATTTGAAAAAGTCCTTTTCACGGGTTTTCCTGAATTTGACAGATGCTACACACTTTCTCCGTCAAAAACTTTGGAGAATCTCGACTCATTTAAAAAAGGAGCATATTACATTCAGGACCCTGCAGCATCTTTTGCATCATACATACTTTGTCCTGAAAATAATCAGACAGTTTTGGATATGTGTGCAGCACCGGGTGGAAAAAGTCTCTACATTTCTGACATAATGGAAAACACAGGCAGGATAATTTCCTGTGACATATATGAACATAAACTTGAACTAATAAAGGAAAATGCCGAAAAATACGGATGTACAAACATAGAACCCCTTCTTTTAGATGCAACCGTATATAATGAAGAATTCGATGAAAAAGCAGACAGAGTTTTGTGTGATGTTCCTTGTTCAGGACTTGGAATAATAAGAAAAAAACCTGACATCAGATATTCAAGAAAAGAGGAAGACATAGAGTCTCTTTCACTCATCAGTTTGAAAATTCTTGAAAATGCATCGAAATATCTGAAAAAAGGCGGAATACTTGTCTTTTCAACTTGTACCATTGAACCTGGAGAAAATGAAGAGACTGTAGAAAAATTTCTCCTTGAACACAAGGATTTTGAAGTATATCCATTTGGTGAGAAAAAATATCCATACAAAACATTTTATCCAAATATAGACGGTACAGACGGTTTTTTTGTCTGCCGCCTGAAAAAGAACGGTGGAGAATAAATGACAAACTTAAGAGATTTAAGTTATAAAGAACTTGAAGAAGTCATAATTTCATACGGCGAAAAAAAGTTTCGCTCATCACAAATTTGGGACTGGCTGACAAAGGGTGTGTCATCTTATGATGAAATGCTCAATGTCCCCTCGTCTTTAAAAGAAAAACTTAAAGAAGAATATTATCTTTGTGGGCTTGAAATTGTGAAAAAACTCGAGTCAAAAATAGACGGAACCAAAAAGTATCTTTTCCGTCTTTATGACGGAAATATGGTTGAGACCGTCGTGATGTATTATAAACACGGCATAACTGTGTGCATATCATCTCAGGTTGGATGTGCAATGGGATGTAAGTTCTGTGCATCAACCATTGGCGGTCTTGTCAGAAGTTTAACTCCGGGCGAAATTTTGGAACAGGTGATATATGCACAAAAAGATATTGGTGAAAGAATATCAAACATCGTTATGATGGGGATAGGTGAACCGCTGGCAAATCTTGGAAATGTGAAAAAGTTTCTTGAAATTGTAAATTTTGAAAAGGGACTTAACATCGGCTACAGACACATTTCTCTTTCTACCTGCGGAATTGTACCGGGGATTTACGAACTTGCAAAACTTAAACTTCCCATAACTCTTTCCATATCTCTTCATGCAACAACAAATGAATCGAGAAGTTCAATAATGCCTGTAAATAACACCTACAAAATAGAAGAACTGATAGAGGCGTGCAGACATTATCAGAGGGAATGTTCAAGAAGAATTAGTTTTGAGTATGCGATAATAAAAGGTGTGAACGACACTTTGAAAGATGCAGATAATCTTTTGAAAATCTTAAAAGGCATAATGTGTCATGTCAATGTCATACCTGTGAATAATGTTGAAGAAAATAGTTTTGAAAAGCCTGATCCCAAAAGGATAAAAGACTTTTGCACACATCTTGAGTCCCATGGCATAACAGCCACAGTAAGGCGGGAACTTGGCAGCGACATAAATGCTTCCTGCGGTCAACTCAGGAAGAATAATCTGTAAGGGAGTGATATTGTGATTTTTTACGGAATTTCCGATGTAGGGAAAATCAGAAAAGATAATGAGGATTCTTACTACACAAAAGCATATGACGAAAAGCATATGATTGCAATTGTAGCAGACGGAATGGGAGGGCATATCGGCGGAAAACAGGCAAGCAAAATTGCCGTAGATTTCATTGCAGAATACTTTGATTCCAATATGGAGAAAATTATTGGCTACACTTCACGAAAAATTAAACAGGCTATGATTGACTGCGTAAAGGGCGCAAATAAAAAAGTCTATGATTTTTCAAAGGAAACCCCTGAACTTTTCGGAATGGGAACTACAATAGTTGTATGCTACATATCAGATGATAAGATCTATGCGGTAAGTGCCGGCGACAGCAGACTCTACATTATAAATGACAGTATTAAACAGGTAACCCGCGATCACTCACTTATAAATGAACTTCTTGAAATGGGAATGATATCTGTTAATCAGGCAAAAAATCATCCCAAAAGGAACATAATTACAAAAGCAGTCGGATCGGAAGAATCAATCGAACCCGATATATATACCGAAAAATTCGGTGACGGTGATACCATTCTTTTGTGTACAGACGGACTTACAAATATGATTGAAAATGAAAACATAACCGAAATTATAAATTCAGGCTCTGAACTTTCACAATGTGTAAGCACTCTTGTGGAACAGGCAAAAAAGAATGGCGGAAATGATAATATTACGGTGGTTATTATCAGACAGGATAAAGGGGGTGAAGCGTAATGCTCGGAAAAATATTGGGCAAAAGATATGAACTTCTTGAAGAAATCGGAAAAGGCGGAATGGCATATGTCTATAAGGCAAGATGCGTTCTTTTAAACAGAATCGTTGCTGTCAAAATACTGAGAGATGATTTAGAGGGAGGAGATGAATTTCTCACTCGTTTCAACACAGAAGCCCAGGCGGCAGCAAGTCTTACCAATTCAAATATTGTTTCCATATTTGATGTTGGTGAGGATGAGGGAATGCACTACATAGTTATGGAATATGTAGACGGAATAACCCTTAAGGAATATATAAGAGAAAAAGGCAAAATTCCTTATGCGGAAGCTCTTGATATTGCGTACCAGATATGTGATGCTCTTCAGTCTGCCCATGATAAAAACATAGTTCACAGAGACATTAAACCCCATAATATTCTCATTACAAATGATAGAAATATTAAAGTGGCAGACTTTGGAATAGCAAGGTCGGCAACAGGTAATACAATGTCAAAAAGCGAAGATATTGTGGGATCTGTTCACTATATTTCACCTGAGCAGGTAAATGGCACTGCGGCAGATTGTCGTTCTGATATCTATTCTCTCGGTGTGTGTCTTTATGAGATGATATCAGGCAATGTTCCATTTGATGCAGATACCCCTGTTGCAGTTGCAATGAAACAGGTGGATTCACTTCCGCAGGTAATAAGTGATGTTGAAATTCCGAAATCTGTACATCAGATAATTTTTAAAGCCATGTCAAAGAATCCGGATATGAGATATCAGAACGCTTCGCAATTTAAAGATGATATTCTCAGCATAATTGAAGACTCATCCTATGAAGTTCCGGATGGGAATTTGTATTATGATCCCGCACAGTTTGCAGATGATATTGGTGAATATAATGAAGAACTTGGTGTATTTCATAAAGTCACAGCCATTGCAGGTGGTTGTGTAACAGCCTTGCTGATTGTTCTTTTAACCATATTTTTCTATAATTTCAGAGGCACTTCGGCAGATTTTATCAAAACACCGGAACTTGTTGGTAAAACCCTTGAACAAGCAGATGAAATATGCGTTGAAGCAGGAATAACGGTTCTTGTGAGCAATGAAGTTGAAAAAAGCGGATATCCTATGGGTTCAATTGTGTCTCAGACCCCAAACAAAAATGAAAAGATAAAATCCGGTGATACGGTAAAAGTTGTAATAAACAAAAAAAGTGATGCCCAACTTCCTGATTATAAAGGTCAGATGTACAAAGATGTAAGACAGGAACTGAAAGATGCAGGATATGAAACTGAAATCAACTTTGAGGAAAGCAAAGCCGACAAAGATACAGTGCTCAGACAGTCGCCCAAAGCGGGAACAAAACTTGAAAAAGGAGAAACGGTAACACTCTATGTCAGCAACGGGGCAAGAAGAAATGAAAATATGATTTCCGTACCTGATGTGGGAAGGAAGACATATAAGGAAGCAAAAGAAATTCTTGAGCAGTCAGGTCTTCATGTTGGTAATGTCACAGGTGTGGATTCTCCATCAGACAATGATAAAGTCATATCTCAGACAATCCCTCAGGGAAGCAAGGTGAAAAAGGGAACAGGAGTAGGTCTTGGGCTTAAGTCATCTGAGCATACAAACGGAACGGAAAATGACGGCACCTTAGGAACGAAACCCTCCTCAGACTCTGAAAAAACTGATAAATCTGCAAAGAATCCGGCGGATGCCGACAAACAAAATAAGAATACCGGAGAAATTAACAATGAAGAATGACAAAGGTAAGATAATAAAGGGCATAGGCGGTTTTTACTATGTCAAAACAGAAACTTCGGTTGTAGAGTGCAGAGCAAGAGGGAAATTCAGAAAAGACAGTGTTATGCCGTATGTTGGTGATAATGTTCAGATCAGCGTCAATGATGATAACACCGGCTATGTTGTGTCAATAGACGAAAGAAAAAACTGTTTCATACGTCCGCCCATTGCAAATATTGACAAACTCCTTATTGTTGCATCGTTGTCAGATCCTGAACCGGACACTTTGTTTATTGATAAGATGCTTGTGTGTGCAGAAGCAAACAATGTTGAAGCGGCTCTGTGTTTTAACAAATCAGATCTTTCCGGAAATGAAAAAAAATATACTGACATATATAATTTTGCAGGCTATGAAGTTTTTCTGACCAGCGCAATAAATGGCAAAGGAACTGAAAAAGTATATGACTTTATGAAAGACTGCACTCTTGCAGTCTGCGGTTTTTCCGGAGTGGGTAAGTCAACACTTTTAAATTCACTCACGGGACTTTCAAGTTTTGTCACGGGAGAGATAAGCCAGAAATTAAACAGAGGCAAGCACACAACACGCCATGTCGAACTTGTTGAATATGAAAAAGACTCATATATAGCAGACACACCCGGATTCAGTATGCTTGAACTTCCTGCTGAGTTGACATCCGATATGCTGATTGAATATTTCCCTGACCTGAAAAAACATTCAGGAGATTGCAAATTTTCGGATTGCAGTCACACATCGGGAAAATTTTGCTCAGTATATGATGCACTTTTAAAAGGAGAGATTTCTGAATCAAGATACGAAAATTATAAATATCTGTACAATGAAATACAAAATCGTAAAAACTACCGATAAAATCAAAGGAGAACAGTTATGATTATTTTGTCACCGTCAATACTTTCTGCAGATTTTGCAAATCTCGAAAGGGACGTAAAAAAAGTGTGTGATGCAGGAGCCCGGTATGTTCACGTTGACGTTATGGACGGACACTTTGTTCCCAACATCACAATCGGACCTTGTGTCGTAGAATCCTTAAGAAAAGTAACAGACAAAGTTTTAGATGTTCATCTGATGATAGAAAACCCTCTTGAATATGCAGAAGCCTTTCTTAAGGCAGGATCGGACATCATCACCGTTCATCATGAAACATCACCCGATATTGATAAAATATATGCCCTGACTCAGAAGTACGGAAAAAAACTATGTGTGTCCCTGAATCCGCCGACACCTGTTGAAGTTCTTGACCAATATGCAGATAAGGTTGATATGTTTCTTGTAATGAGCGTAAATCCCGGCTTTGGCGGACAGTCATTTATAGAATCCAGTCTGGACAAAATCAGATATCTGAGAGAAAAATATCCTGATACAGACATTGAGGTTGATGGTGGAATAAAACTTGATAACGTCAAAAAAGTCATAGATGCGGGTGCAAATGTAATAGTGGCAGGTTCTGCAGTTTTCTGCGCAGAAGATCCTGAACTTACAGTAAAACAGTTTATTGGAGAAGGGGTTTAATGAGAGCAGTTATAATTTCCAACGGAGCAATAGAAAATTATGAATACTTCAAGGAAAAAATAAAGGAAGATGATTTTGTAATATGTGCCGACGGTGCCATAAAGCATTGCATAAATCTGAATGTTGTTCCAAATTTGTGGATAGGGGATTTTGATTCCTGTAACAAGAGTGAATACATTCAAAAGTTTTCTTTTTTAAAAGATGTTCCAACAGTTTCCCTGAATCCGCAAAAAGATGAAACTGACACTCACTATGCATGTGACATTGCTGTGGAAAAAGGATGCAGAGAGATTCTCATACTTGGCGGTCTTGGCAGGCGAATGGATCATGCCATAAGCAACATAGGACTTTTGGAGCACCTTTTGTCTTTGAATGTCAACGCAACCATAGAAGATGAGCACAATACCATTTCTGTTTTTACAAAAATGTATAAGTCATCGGGAAAAAGAAAGTATCTTTCTCTCATACCTCTGGATAAGGAGGTTGTTGTAGAAAAAACTTGCGGACTTTTATATCCTTTGCACGATTATACAATGAAAAGAGGATTGTCTCTTGGCGTTAGCAATGAAAAGACAAAAAATGACGCGAGTGTGATCTTAAAATCCGGAACAATGATGGTTATAGAATCAGAAGACTAAAAGAAATTATAAGGGTAGCCGTCGGATAATATTCCGACAGTTAACGGGTGAATTTTATGAACAGAGAATATACAGATGAAAGAGATAGCATATATGATGATTCCACGCCTTTTGATGACAGCCGGTTTTCAGATGAATCATACATAAATGAAGAACCTTATGAATATGAAGTTTCATATGATAAAAGGAAGTCTTGCCAAAACAAATCTGAATATGAAAATAAATATAAAAGACCTCAGAGAAAAAAGAATAAATTTCTGACTTTTCTTTGGAAGATATTTATTGCATTGATTTGTGTCATGGCAGTTCTTTTTGCTGTGGGATGGCTTATGTCATTTACACTTCCTGTACAAACAAATTTTCTCATTATGGGAACCGATCAGGAAGGTAGCCGCACAGATACCTTAATGTTTTGTACATATAACAAGGAAAACGGCAAAATCAGCATAGTCTCAATCCCAAGAGACACGTATGTAACAGTAGATGATGAAACATATGAAAAAATGAGAGAATCATATCCTGAACCGGGATCAAAATCCATGAAAATAAACACTGTTCATCATTTTGGGGGAGAAGAGTACGGCGTGGAAATGATTGTTGATCAGGTTGAAGTGCTTATGGGCAGAAATGTAGATTTTTACGCTAAGATTGATTTTGATATGTTCAGATATATCATTGATTCTGTTGGAGGCATAGAGTTCTATGTGCCGCAGGATATGAAATATTATGATCCTTATCAGAATCTCAATATTGATCTTAACGAAGGACTACAGACCCTTGACGGAGAAATGGCAGAACAACTGGTACGCTATAGGAGCGGTTATGCAAATGCAGACCTTGGGAGAGTGGATGTTCAGCAGCAGTTTCTGAAATCGTTCATATCACAGACCCTTTCAAAAGGAAAGATTCTTTCCAATCCCGGAGTATACTTTAATGTTCTCTTTAAGTATAATTATGTTGAAACAAATGCAGGACTTTTTGATGCTCTTTCTTATGCATTTCTTCTGGGAGGTATAGATACAGACAACATTGAAACTCAGACTCTTCCGGGCAATCCTTCATATAAATTGGGGCAATCTGTGTATGTTGCCGATGAATCGGGAATCAAAGATTTGTTTGAGTAAAAAATTTCACATAAAATCCAGTTATATTTGTGAAATTTTCTGTGTATAAAATTAAAAATAACACTATTATTTCCTTGACAAAAATAAACTAATATGATAATATTAATAAGATAAGTTTTTATTGTTTTGGAAGGAGATAACAAAGGATGACAGCAAAAATAAGTGTGTCAAAACAGCATACTTGCAAACCTTGCTATGACAGCACCATTTTTGTTTCTCAAATCCCTTTCTTAACTCATCTTTTTATTACTAATAATAATTTAATGCCCGATTATTCAATGTTTTAATCAATATTGATTTATCGGGTTTTTTTTCGCAAAACCGCAGAAATCAACAATTGCAAAATTATCAGGAGGTTATTAATATGGCAAAAAGAAAAGACATCAAAAAAATACTTATAATCGGTTCGGGCCCCATTATCATCGGACAGGCTGCTGAATTTGATTATGCAGGAACACAGGCCTGCCTTGCTCTTAAAGAGGAAGGATATGAAGTGGTTCTTTGTAACTCAAACCCTGCAACGATTATGACGGATACAACAATTGCCGATAAGGTATATATGGAACCCTTGACACTTGAATATGTTGCCAAGATTTTAAGATATGAACGTCCTGATGCCATTGTTCCCGGTATCGGCGGACAAACAGGTCTTAACCTTGCCATGCAACTTGAGAAAAAAGGAGTACTCAAGGAGTGCGGAGTTGAACTTCTCGGCACAAGCAGTGAAAGTATCGAAAGGGCAGAAGACAGAGAACTTTTCAAGGAACTTTGTCAGTCAATCGGAGAGCCTACAATTCCTTCTGAAATAACATATTCTCTTGACGAAGCAAAAAAAGCAGCAAAAGAAATAGGATACCCTGTTGTGCTCAGACCTGCATTCACCCTCGGCGGAACAGGCGGCGGATTTGCATATAACGAGGAAGAACTTGTGGAAATCGGTCTCAATGCTTTCAAACTTTCACCTGTTCACCAGGTACTGATTGAAAAGAGCGTAAAAGGATACAAAGAAATAGAGTTCGAAGTAATGCGTGATTCAAATGACCATGCCATAACCATTTGCGGTATGGAAAACATTGATCCTGTCGGCGTGCACACGGGAGACTCACTTGTTGTTGCACCCATACTCACTCTCAATGACAAAGACCTGAAAATGTTAAACGACAGTGCAATAAAAATTATCCGCGAACTCAAAATAGAAGGCGGATGTAATGTTCAGTTCGCACTCAATCCCGAAACAAGTGAATATTATCTCATAGAGGTCAACCCCAGAGTATCACGTTCTTCAGCCCTTGCATCAAAGGCAAGCGGATACCCCATTGCAAAAGTTACTGCGAAAATTGCAGTAGGAATGGCACTTGAAGATATTCAGATTGCAAACACCAATGCAGCATTTGAACCTGCCCTTGACTATATTGTTGCAAAACTCCCCCGATTCCCCTTTGATAAATTTGCATCTGCTCCCAACACTCTCGGAACACAGATGAAAGCAACTGGGGAAGTAATGGGAATAGGTTCAAACCTTGAAGAATGTCTTCTCAAATCTGTACGTTCACTTGAAATCGGAGCGTGCCATTTCCATCTTCCTAAATTTGATACAATGAGCACAGATGAACTCAAAATCTATCTTGAAGAATTCAAAGATGACAATATTTTTGCCGTAGCAGAACTTATCCGTCGCGGCATAGGTGTTGATGAACTTCATGACATAACCAAAATTACATCATACTTCCTTGAATCCATCAAAAAGATTGTTGATATGGAAAATGTTCTCAAAGAAAACAAGGGCAATCTTGACGTATTAAAGAGTGCCAAGAAGATGGGATTCGGAGATAAATTCATTGCAAAACTCTGGGATATGAACGAAATTGATGTATATAATATCCGAAAAGAAAACAAACTCTTCCCCGTATACAAAATGGTGGATACATGCCACACAAATGCATATATTCCATATTTCTATTCTTCATATTCCGGTGAAAATGCATCAAAACTTACCGACAAGAAAAAAATAGTTGTTCTCGGAGCAGGGCCCATTCGTATCGGTCAGGGAGTTGAATTTGACTATTCAACAGTTCATGCCGTAACCACCATAAAGAAATCAGGTTATGAAGCAATCATCATCAATAATAACCCCGAAACTGTTTCAACAGACTATACAACAGCAGATAAACTCTATTTTGAACCTCTCACTCCTGAGGATGTAATGAACATAATCGAGTTTGAAAAACCCGAAGGTGTAATTGCATCTCTCGGCGGTCAGACAGCGATCAATCTTGCTCAGCCACTTATGGAAAGAGGCGTGAAAATCATAGGAACCGACTGTGAGGCCATAGAGCGTGCGGAAAACCGTGACAGTTTTGAAAAAATTCTTGAAAAACTGCATATTCCCCAGCCAAAGGGTAAGGCAGTAACAAATATTGAAGACGGCATTAAAGCAGCAACTGATATTGGTTATCCCGTGCTTGTACGTCCGAGTTTCGTGCTTGGCGGCAGAGCAATGCAGATTGTTGCAAATGAGGAACAACTTCGTCAATATCTCAAAACAGCAGTTGAAATTGATGAGGACAAGCCTGTACTCGTTGACAAATATATAAAAGGAAAAGAAGTAGAAGTAGATGCAATCTGCGACGGAAAAGATGTTTTTGTTCCCGGTATTATGGAACTTGTTGAAAGAACAGGTGTCCACAGTGGAGACTCCATAAGCGTATATCCGTCATTCAGTATTTCCGATAAAGTTAAGGGAATCATCCTTGAATATGCAAAGAAACTTGGTCTTGGAATTGGCATAATAGGTCTTTATAATATTCAGTTCATTGTTGATGAAAAAGAAGATGTATATATAATTGAGGTTAATCCGCGTTCATCAAGAACTGTTCCTTTCCTTTCAAAATCAACAGGCTATAGCCTGGCTGATATTGCAACCGAGGTGATTATGGGTAAATCCCTTAAGGAACAGGGCATATTCAATATCTATCCAAAAGAGAAAAAACGTTGGTATGTTAAAGTTCCTGTATTTTCATTTAACAAAATAAAAGGACTCGATGCATACCTTTCACCCGAAATGAAATCAACCGGAGAAGCAATCGGCTATGATGACAAACGTAATCGCGCTCTCTATAAAGCACTTCAGGCATCGGGAATGAAACTTCAGAATTACGGAACTGTATTTGCTACAATTGCAGATAAAGATAAATCTGAAGCACTTCCTCTCATAAGACGTTTCTATAATCTCGGTTTCAACATTGAAGCAACAAGCGGAACCGCAGCATTTCTCAAAGAAAATGGAATAAGAACCCATGTTTTAAGAAAACTTCATGAAGATGAAAATGAGATTTATGATGCTCTGAGAAGCGGACATATTGCCTATGTGATAAATACACGTGATGACGGAAGTGTCGGTCAGGCAAGTGACGGATATGTTATAAGAAATTTTGCAACAGAGAATAACGTTACAATCTTTACAAATCTTGACACAGTAAATGTGGTTTTGGATGTTCTTGAAGAAACCACGCTTACCATATCAACAATTGATTCTTGATAAAGGAGACTAATTATGAATATATATAAAATTAATTCAGTAAGCGAACTGATTGAAGGAAATTCATATGTCGGCAGAGGCATAATTCTCGGAAAAACTCCTGACGGCAAAAAGGCTTGCAGTGCATATTTTATTATGGGAAGAAGTGCAAACAGCCGTAATCGTATTTTCACAAACAAAAACGGAGAGATTTTCACAGAGCCTTTTGATGCATCAAAAGTTGAAGATCCAAGCCTCATAATTTATGCGGCAATCCGCAAATTTGAGAACAAACTTATTGTAACAAACGGTGATCAGACAGATACAATCTATGAGGGTCTCAAAAACGGAGAATCTTTCACTCAGGCACTCACAAAGCGTGAGTTTGAACCTGATAGCCCTAATTTCACACCAAGAATCAGCGGTATGATAACCTTTGGAGAAGATGATTTCACCTATGAAATGAGCATACTCAAAAGTGCTGATGAAACAGGAAGCGCTTGCAACAGATATTCATTCAGTTATCCATCAATTGCCGGTCTTGGTCATTTCATCCACACCTATGTTTGTGATGGAAACCCGATTCCCACATTCCAGGGCGAGCCTGAACGTATGGCAATGTGTGATGATATTGAAACATTTACAAAAGATATCTGGAATTCACTTGATTCAGACAACAAAATTTCTCTTTATGTCCGCTATACCGATCTTGTAAGCGGAGAATTTGAAGAAAGATTAATCAATAAAAATAATTAAGGAGGCACAACATGAAAGAATTTGAACTCAAATACGGATGTAATCCCAACCAGAAGCCTGCAAAAATATTTATGGAAGACGGTTCTGACCTTCCGATAGAAATCCTTGCAGGAAGACCGGGATATATAAATTTTCTTGATGCTTTCAACAGTTGGCAACTCGTTAAAGAACTTAAAACCATACTTGGACTTCCTGCCGTAACTTCTTTTAAGCATGTAAGTCCGACATCTGCAGCAGTTGGTATAAAATTATCAGACAAACTTAAAAAAGCATGCTTTGTTGATGATATTGAAGGACTTGACGATTCACCTTTGGCTTGCGCATATGCAAGAGCAAGAGGAACGGACAGAATGTGTTCTTTCGGTGATTGGGTGGCACTTTCCGATGTGTGTGATGCTACAACAGCAAAGTTGATAAAAAGAGAAGTATCTGATGGCGTAATTGCCCCCGGATATACAGACGAAGCACTTGAAATTCTTAAACAAAAAAGAAAAGGTAACTATAACATTGTAAAAATTGATCCTGACTATGTACCTGCTGAAATTGAACACAAACAGGTTTTTGGTATAACTTTTGAACAGGGCAGAAACAATTTTGAGATTAATCGTGAACTTCTTTCAAACATTGTAACTGAAAATAAAAATCTTCCCGAAGAAGCGGTCAGAGATCTTATAATTGCTCTCATCACTCTGAAATATACACAGTCCAACTCTGTATGCTATGCGGTAGATGGTCAGGCAATCGGAGTTGGTGCAGGTCAGCAGTCAAGAATCCATTGTACAAGACTTGCCGGATCGAAGGCAGACACCTGGTTTTTGCGTCAGCATGAAAAAGTGTTAAATCTTCCTTTCCTTCCGACGATGGGAAGACCTGAAAGAGATAATGTGATAGATGGATATATCAATCAGAATGAGGAAGACGTATGTGCAGAAGGCATATGGCAGAAGTATTTCTCAGTGAAACCTGAACCTCTTACAAAAGATGAAATGGATTCATATCTTGCATCCATCGACGGAGTTTCACTTGCATCAGATGCATTCTTCCCATTTGATGATAACATCAAAAGGGCATTAAAGAGCGGTGTTAAATATATTGCAGAACCCGGTGGCTCAATCCGTGATGATGCAGTAATTGATTGTTGTAATAAAAACGGTATTGTATGTTCATTCACCGGAATGAGACTTTTCCATCATTGATACAGTGATATCAATAGATTTGTATCAGATTACACCAAACCTGTGATTTGACAAAGATATTTCAATGATGTATAATATTTCAGAAAGTTTGTACAAGGAGGTAACCCTTATGGCACTTTGTGAGAAATGCGGCGGACAGATAAGTGAAGAAATGAAGTTTTGCGAAAAATGCGGAACACCAATTTTGAAGACCGAATCTGATTCTGTTGAGGAAATTCAGGCAGATAGTGAACAAACAACTTTTTTATCCGAGTCTGAACAACCCACTCAAAGTTTGGAGCAACCTTTGAATTCTGATGTAATTAATTCTGTAAAAAATGGAATCAGAGAGTTTTTGAATTCCAAATTGCCTGAAAACTTTACGACACCCGGGAATACAATTTTCCATTGGATTGGATTTTGTGCATATGCCATTCTTTGTGCAATATATCTTGTATGCTTTTTTGTATTTATGAATGAAATGTGTACTCCTATTGCTTTAGGCACAGTAGGGAACATGAGCGGAGCCAGTTCTTTGTGGATGGTTGTATACTTTGCTTTAGGTCTTTTGCCTTTGTATTTTTGTTATAAATCATTTAAACCTGAAACAAACAAGATTCCCGCCATAATTTCTGTGATCGCAATTGCTTTTTTGACTGTGTTTATGTTCATTGTGTGGTGTATATGTGATCCGGCTGATTTTACAGAAGCGCTGAATATATATGCAGGAGACAGTCAGAACATATTTGCTTGGTATGTCTTAAGTGATTGTCTCAGTGAATTATGGTATGTCAAACTTATTTTGTCAGGTTTGTCAGTACTTGGCTTCGGAATAGATTATTTTATAAACAAAGAAAGATAAATTACTCGTTGAATAGAGGATAAAGCATATGTCTGTTTTGGTTATTTTGTTTTTTGCATTTTTAATATACGTGTCATATTTTGAAATTGTCTCATTGCTTTTCAGAGGAAAACAATCCAACCGTGTTTTTGCAACTTTGCTTTGTACAATTGCTCCTGTGTTTGGTTCAGTTCCCGGGATTATTATTGCATCAAAGTATGAAAGAAGAGTAGGCGGACTTGCAGCAAAAACTAATGGATATATGGTGCGTACTGCGATAACGGTTCTTCAGATGATAACTGTATTTATGTTGTTTTTGCCGTTCTTTAAATCAGACGGAATATATGCATCCGGAATAAATGTTATATATGGTTTGACAGTAGGGGGAGAAACGATATTTAAACCTGTGCAGTTCTTATCATACATCATATATGCGCCATTTGTTGCAGCATTTATAAATATTTTGGATATCAGACGCAATGTCCGTAACATAGTTTCATATACTGTATCCCTCATACTTTCTCTTACAATGGTTTTAATAGCGTTATATGTTGATATTGATGCTTCTCTCAACAATACTGCATGGCTTTGGATTTACGCAATACTCAATGTGGGAATAATGCTTTTGTCAGAAATTTCGCTTGTTTGTGTGAGGAATGAAACTCTTCTGAAACTTGAGCAGGAAGAACAGGAGATAGAAGAGTTGGCAGACAATCCTGATACAAAAGAACAGGACAGCGATACTTCAGTTTCCGAAAGCGATGAAACATATAAGTGTTCAAGGTGCGGAAACATTATACAAAAGGGACACATATGTGAATGTCGCGGAGAAAAAGATTCCCTCAGCAAAATTCTTGCAGCAAGTGATGACAATGAAAGCGGGGACTTTTGTGTATATTGTCACCGCAAACTTGAAAACGGAGAAAAATGTGATTGTGTCGGTGAGGGATTCGGAATAACAATCAAACCCGAACATTCTGAAAGAAGGAAGTGTCAATATTGTGGACAGGTTCTGGTCGGAGACAGTATATGTGTGTGTGAAAAGATAATGAAAAATTCTGTCCCGGCATCTCCCGAAACAGATGAGACTGATTCAAAACTCTATTTTAAACAACAGGCAAAGGAATCTGAAATGAAAATATCTGACGAAATTTCGGAACTTGAGCGAAAAATAAACGAACAGTTTTCCAAAGTAAAAGATAACTTATCAAATAATAAATATTAAAAAAGCAGGCTGAGCCTGCGCCCAAGTCGCGAGCGTAATTTGATATACATCTTATCTCGCGAACGAATTTTTGCGAAATTTCCTATACTGTTAAAAAATGGTCTGTAAAAAATCCATGTGATTTTTTACAGACCATTCTTTGATTGTACAGAAAATTATAGAGTGTTATATTGTCTCAACAATAATCATATTTGTGTTTCCGCTTCGGCCGTTTGTGAGACCTCCGGTCATGACAATTGTATCTCCTTTCTGGAGATTGAGCACATTCTTTGCACTTTTGCATGCGTGATAGAAAAGTACATCTGTAGAATTAAAAAAGTCACTAAGCACAGGTGTAACGCCCCACGAAAGAGACAGTTTGTACCATGCTTTTTTATCGGTAGTCATTCCGATAATATCCATAGGCGCTCTGAATCTCGAAACCATTCTTACGGTCATCCCGGACATTGAAGAAACTACAATGGCCTTTGCGTTAATGTCTATTGCCATTCCGCAGGTGGAGTGAGAAACTGCATCGACATTGTTTCTGATTTTAAATTCTGTATTTTTGAATCTTTTTGTATAATTAATATGACATTCTGTTTCCTCAACTATTCCCGCCATCGTCTTAACCGTTTCAACGGGATATTTGCCTGCTGCAGATTCTCCAGAGAGCATAACAGCACTTGTACCGTCATAAACAGCATTAGCCACATCTGAAATTTCAGCTCTTGTAGGTCTTGGATTAAATATCATAGATTCAAGCATTTCGGTTGCAGTAATAACTCTTTTTCCTAAAAGCCTGCATTTTTCAATAATATATTTCTGAACAGCAGGAAGTTCTGCAAATGGAATTTCCACCCCAAGATCTCCTCTTGCAATCATAATGCCGTCACACTCTGAACATATTTCATCAATATTGTCAATTCCGGTACGATTTTCTATTTTGGCAATAAGACCTATATTTTCTCCGCCGTTTTCACAGAGAAAATTTTTCACATCAAGAATATCCTGCTTCGATGAAACAAAAGATGCAGCAACATAATCAACATCGTTTTTAATGCCGAAAAGAAGATCGCTTTTATCCTGTTCACTGAGATAGGTTTTGTTGAGAACTTTTCCCGGGAAACTCATACTTTTTCTGTCAGATAATGTTCCCCCGATCAATACATTGCAAATTACATCAGTATCGGTAATTTCTTTAACCTTGCATATGACAAGACCGTTGTTGACAAGGATTGTGTCACCAATTTCAAGATCCTGCGTGAGTTTATCATAGTTTACGCCAACGCATTTCTGGTTACCAACCACATCTCTTACGGTAAATGTGAACTCATCACCGTCACTAAGTACAATGCTTCCGTTTTCAAAAGTTTTTATTCTATATTCAGGCCCTTTTGTATCAAGCATAATTGCAACCGGGATTTCCAACTTTTCCCTGACAGATTTTACCATATCAATTTTTCTCTGGTGGTCTTCGTAGGTTCCATGAGAGAAATTGAGTCTTGCAACATTAAGTCCTGCCATACACATATCAGAAAAAATCCGCTCATTATCACTTGATGGGCCGAGAGTACATATAATTTTTGTTTTTCTCATAACAACACCTCCAGACAAATCCATTATAACATAAAAATACCATTGTTGCAACCTGTCAATTTAATGCATCTTCAATTGCATACCACACATCTTCCGTTTCAAAGCCTCTTCTCCAACTTGCGACTCCGGCAAGATTGTACTTTTTAGAGAGCAGAACTCTGTTTCTAATGGTATCAGCATTTTCCATCCACATAACATATTCTTTTGCTCCGTCTTTCCATTGGTATTTGTTGAGCATAAATTTTCCGTCGTACTCAGGGCTAATGTTAAATGTATTTATTTTTTCAAATGCATTTCTCATTGAAAATGTATAAGACCTTACAGCCTTAGAATTCTTCACTTCCCAGTATCTGATATAATATGGCATCCCAAGAAGGAGTTTTTCTCCTTTCACTTCGTTCATAGTCGTATTGATGCAATACTCTGTCCACTGCATGCCTGCAACAGGTCCCGGAGTTTTACTTCCTGAATAATATTGATCATATGCCATAAGAGCAACATAATCACAAGCCTTACCAAGGGCATTTCTGTCATAACACATAGACCAGGTTGAACTTGTTGGTTCAAATCTGTTCACGCACACAGAAACCGTTGCACCGAGAGTGTGTGCCATAATAGCAATTTCATTTACATGGTTTGTATATGCTCCGCGGTCTTTTTCATACATATTTTCAAAGTCAAAGTTGATTCCGTCAAGATTAAATGTGAGGATATATTCGAGCAGTTTGTCAGATGCCTGTTTTCTCATTGCGTAACTGTTTAGAAGAAGTGATGCAGTGGCAGTCTCGAAATCAGTTTTGTACATTGCCCACACTTCATAGCCTCTTGACTTTGCATAATCAACATATTCCTTTTTCAAAAATGAATTGAAAAATAAACCTCTTCCGTTTTCCGCATACATTTCTGACACGGTTTCACCGCTTCTTTTTTCGGTTGAAACTCTGAAACATGTAGGAGAAACAGTAGTCACACCTGGTGTTTCATATGATGGGGGAGAAGAGAACACCTCCCACGTTAAGTTTATGGGATAATTCTTTTTGATTCCACTTGTGTGGGAATATACCCTTGTAATATTGTCAATGGTTATCAGTTTTATTTCGGAATATCCTTTGTATTCTTTTGTTCTACCGTTTACGTTTAAGCATACATCATAATTTGCCTCCATAATGGTAAAAGGCCCTGCTTGTTCCATTTTCGGATACACAATGTTTGCAACTGTGTTTGTAATCTCATATCCCAGACCAAGAGCGGTTTTATATGTTTCCTTAACATATTCTGCTTCTTTTATTGCACTTCCGGTGAGATTTTCATGGACATTGGAAAAATGACCGTTCAAAAACGAAGTTGCAGAGTATATAATTTCGCTTTCACTTCCCATAGGAAGATATGCTTTCATTGCCTTTAAAACAATTACTGCACATTGTGCTCTCGTTGTGTAACTATCAGGTCTGAAACTTCCATCCGGAAAACCTGATATAATACCGTCACCGGTCACTTTTGCAAGTTCTGTCTTCCATGAATAATCTTTTCTGATATCAGAAAAAAACATGGCAGGATATGAATTTTTATTTTCATTTATTCTTGAAATCATAATTACAATTTCTTCTCTTGTAACGGGCATATCAGGTCTGAAAGTTCCGTCAGGATAACCTGATATAATCCTGCGGCTTGTCAGAGCGCAGATTTCATTGTAAAACACGTTGTCTTTTGTAATATCAGAAAAAGAATAATCGTCGGTTTTTTTAAAGTGAAATGCCCTTGACAAAACTGCAGCAAATTCACCTCTTGTAATGTTTCTGTCAGGGCTGATATTTCCGTCATATCCCGTCATTATACCAAGTTCAAATAGTTCGGACATTTCATTTTCCGCCCAGTGTCTGTCTGCATCTTTAATTTTAGTGTTTGAAAATTCAAAAGCACAGACACTGAAAGAGGAAATCAAAACAATTAAAATTACCGTAAATATTGCAAATATTTTTCTCATTTTTTAAAATAACCTTTCTTTTGTACATATTAATAATAAAAAGTTCCATATTTTGTATAAAAATATATGATATTGCTTTGACAAATCAATTTTTCAATGTTATAATGATATCATAAATCGTTATTTTTCGCAAGGAGGAATAAAAATGGACAAACACACAGTTATTCAGAAAATTAAAGATGTAGGTATAGTTGCTGTTGTAAGAGCGGAAAATGCAGAAAAAGCAATGAAAATTACCGATGCATGTATCGCAGGCGGGGTTCCTGCAATTGAAATGACATTCACAGTTCCCAAAGCTCACAAGGTTATTGAAGAACTTTCTAATCATTATACAGAAAATGATATCATTCTTGGAGCAGGCACAGTTCTTGATGCAGAAACCGCACGTATCGCAATTCTTTCCGGTGCGCAGTACATAGTAAGCCCTTATTTTGATGAAGAAACCATCAAACTCTGTAACAGATATGCAGTTCCCTGCATGCCCGGATGTATGACAATTCACGATGTTGTGAAAGCACTTGAACTTGGATGTGACATTATAAAACTTTTCCCCGGAGATGCTTTTGGCCCAGGTATGGTAAAAGCAATCAAAGGTCCTATCCCTCAGGCAAACATTATGCCCACAGGCGGTGTTGATGTAAACAATGTTGCAGACTGGATCAAAGCAGGTGTTGTAGCAGTAGGTGCAGGCGGGTCCCTTACAGCAGGTGCAAAAACAGGCAACTATGAACTTATCACAGAAACTGCAAAACAGTTTGTTGAAAACATAAAGATAGCAAGAGCAAAATAATTTTTATAAATAATATAATTTTATACGGAGGTTTTCCAAAATGTCAAAAGTTGTAACAATGGGCGAAATTATGCTTCGCTTATCAACTCCCAATAATGAAAGATTTATTCAGGCAGATGAATTTGATGTTTGCTACGGCGGCGGTGAAGCAAACGTTGCAGTTTCACTTGCAAACTATGGTCACGATGCAGAATTTGTAACAAAAGTTCCTGCAAATCCGATAGGTGAATGTGCGGTTGCTGCTCTTCGCAAAATGAACGTTAAAACAGACAATATCGCACGTGGCGGAGAAAGACTCGGAATATATTTCCTTGAGACAGGTGCTGCAATGAGAGCATCCAACGTTGTATATGACAGAGCACACTCTTCAATTTCTACAGCAGAAGCAGCAGATTTTGATTTTGACAAAATCTTTGACGGATGCGACTGGTTCCACTTCACAGGAATCACTCCGGCAGTTTCTGATAAAGCAGCCGAACTTACTGAAATTGCACTTAAAGCTGCAAAAGCGAAGGGCGTTAAAGTGAGTTGTGACCTTAACTTCAGAAAGAAACTCTGGTCAAGTGAAAAAGCTCAGCGTATTATGACCAATCTTATGCAATATGTTGATGTTTGCATCGGCAACGAAGAAGATGCAGAAAAAGTTTTAGGCTTTAAACCCGGCAACACCGATGTTACAGGCGGTGAACTTGAACTTGCAGGTTATAAGAGCATTTTCGAACAAATGGTGGAAAAGTTTAATTTTGAATATGTTATATCTTCACTTAGAGTTTCTCACTCTGCATCCGATA